>CAYOGO010000017.1:8910-12387 GCA_964403405.1 uncultured Lachnospiraceae bacterium
GTATAGGGTACGAAATATCAGCACCGAACAGCGTGCTCGCGGTAATGCCCGAAAAGGGTGAGATCATAAAGCTTTACGTGAGCGAAATAATAAGAGAGGATTCCCATGAGCTTGTGGGCTTTGCCGATAAGGAGCAAAAACGCTTATATTCAAGGTTGATAGCGGTATCCGGCGTTGGCCCCAAGGCGGCAATGGCGATATTGTCGGCACTGTCACCAAAGGAATTGGTAAAGGCAGTTGCGGAGAATGATTATCGTGCAATAGCCAGAGCAAACGGTGTAGGACCTAAAATGGCACAAAAGGTTGTGCTTGAACTTAAAGGCAAGGTCGACAAGACCGCTCTTGACGAAATGAGCGCTGTGGAAGAGAGCTCAGCCGATAACGATCCGATGTATATTGAGGCGATGCAGGCACTTATTGCCCTGGGATATCAGGCAAACGAGGCAAAGCAGGCGTTAAAGGATGTAAAGGCAAAGAACAGCAGAGAAATGATCCGTGCAGCACTCTCAAAATTGGGAAGCAGGGTATAATATGGCAGGACAGGCAAAAACAGAGGTCGTTTTTTTTGACAAGGATGGTACATTGCTTGATTTTGATGCATTTTGGGTGACTGTTTCCGAATATGCGATCAAGGAAATACTGAACGGTATCGGCATGAATGATATTGACGTAAATGAAGTGCTCACTGCCTTAGGTGTTGTTGACGGGGTTACGGACATAAACGGTGTTTTATGCTACGGAACGTATGGCATGATAAGTGATAAGATACATGAGCTTTTGCATACAAGGGGCTGTGATGCGGATCCTGCCGTGCTTAAGAAAATAACAGATACAGCATACCGCAATGCGGCGGATAAGGGAAGGATACTTCCGACAAGTGAGCGTTTGGGTGATACCTTGCAAAAAATAAAAGGCATGGGTATAAGGGCGGTGTTGGTTACTGCCGACGGACCGGTTTTGACAGACAAATGTATTGACGGCCTGAACATAAGGCATTATTTTGATGCAATTTACACAGATGACGGAATATATCCACCAAAGCCCGATCCGTACTGCATAAATGAGTTTTGCGAAAGGCTTGGTATAAATAAGGACAGTGCGGTGATGGTTGGAGATACTGCGACAGATGTGTTGCTTGCAAAAAATGCGGGGATACGCATGATAGGCGTTGCAAAGGGAGAACGCAATAAGCAGATATTGCAAACGGACATTGTTGTGGATGATATATCCTGTATAGTCGATATGCTGTAATGGGGGACAATAATGGTGCTTAAGATAATAATACTTGCATTAATGGCGATATTTTATATCTGCTATTTTGTAAAGATGATAGAACAAAAAAGGCAGGGCATATGCACGGATCAGCTCGGAAGAGGCAAGACAGGTCTTGTTAAGTTTATAGAGATCGCATTAAAAACAGGCTCATGTGTGCTTCCCGTAATTCAGGTAATAAGCATAATATGCAGTGACGGCAATCTTCACATTTCCGTTAAGATAACGGGTGTTGTGATAATGTCGATCGGAGTTGCTGTGTTTATTGCCGCCGTATTGCAGATGAGGGATAATTGGAGAGCAGGAGTGCAAAAGGAGAACAAAACAGAGCTTGTCACGTCGGGAATATATTCCGTCAGTCGCAATCCTGCATTTTTGGGCTTTGACCTCATGTATATCGGAATCTTGCTTTTATGCTTTAATTGGTGCTTGAGCCTTGCAACGATTGCTGTGATAGTGCTGTTCCATTTGCAGATAGTCAATGTTGAGGAGGATTTTTTGACGGAAGCCTTTGGAGACGAGTATATTCAATACAAAAAATCGGTATGCAGGTATTTTGGGAGAAGAATCAAGCATGGCAAAGAGTAACGTTGAGTGGAACGAGCTTTACGAGGCTGCAATTAAGGTGCAGAACGGCAGAGCTATCTCTCCTTTTGAAGAGGCAGGCGGTGTTGCAGCGGCGATACTTACAAAACGGGGAAATATATATGTAGGCGTCTGTATTGATACTGCTTCGGCATTGGGAATGTGCGCGGAAAGAAATGCTATTGCCAATATGATAACAAACGGGGAGCACGAGATCAAAAGAATCGTGGCTGTAATGCCCGACGGTAGAGTGGGGGCTCCATGTGGTGCGTGCCGCGAATATATGATGCAGCTAGATAAAAACAGCGGAGATATTGAAATTTTGCTTGACCTTGACCGGAAAAGTACAGTGAGATTAAAGGAGCTGATGCCGGAATGGTGGGGAAGCTATCGGTTTGCTGAGTAAAACACCAATGCCAGGATCGTCGGCAGGGGTATTTTACAAGGTGGCCCTCGTTATTACGGCATATATTTGAAACAAAAGCAAACGGAGAGCTCATACATGAGCTCTCCGTAATTTTTATTAATATCTGTCTACCTGATAAAGTATTTTGAGCTGATTGAGCTTGCTCTGGTAAGCATTCTTTTGTTTATCGGCGGAAACATGCTCAATTACCTGAGCCTTTACCTGTTCAAACGGAATCGTTCGCGAAGGATTCTTTGCATTGAGCTTGATTATGTGATAGCCAAACTGTGTCTTTACCGGACCTCTTGTCTCACCGACCGCCATTGAGAAGCAAGCATCGTCAAATTCGGGAACCATTTGTCCAGCACCGAAGTCGCCAAGATTACCGCCCTTTGCATTGGACGGGCATTTGCTGTATCTTTTAGCGGCATCTTCAAAGGAGATCTCACCGTTTTCGATGGACTTCATTATATCCTTTGCATTGTCCTCATCTTCAACAAGAATGTGGCTTGCGTTAACTGTTTCATCCTGGATAAATTGCTCAGGATTTGCGTCGTAATATGCTTTTGCGTCAGCCTCTGTTGCTTTGATGTTGCCGACTGTTTTTTCAACAGCAAAGCTTATGAGAAGGTTTTCCTTCATTTTTGCGAGCTGTGCCTTAAAAAGAGGATCGCCCTCGTAGAGATTGCGTTGTGCATCGAGAAGTAAGAGCTTTTGGTTGATGAGTTCATCGAGAATTATAGTTCTGCCCTCCGGGGTCCTGTAATTCTGACCTCTTTGTCCGAGTGACGCTATAAATTCGTCAACATCGGCATCTGTGATCTGCTTGCCCATAACGGATGCAAGTACCTTTTCATTTGCCATAGTAATGGATTCTCCTTTTATCTGTGCTAATATTTTACCCAGTATAGTATAACAGAAATATATGAATAAAGTGTGAATAAAGTGCATAAAACAGCGGTATTTTAAATAAAATAATAAAAAACGGATAGCTCTGCATGTTTTTGCAAAAAACTATCCGTTTTCGATGTAATTGTAAAAAACAACTTGTTAAAAATCAAAAAAGATGGTATAATTATAAATAATACACTTTATTGCAAAATACATAAGAGTGCGGTGAGCCATTGTCAAAGGCTCTTATATAAAAATATATTATCGGAAAGGAAGATATTGTTGGGAAGAAAAAAGAAACGTATAAAGGTAACACCGTTGGG
>CAYOGO010000018.1:0-2677 GCA_964403405.1 uncultured Lachnospiraceae bacterium
TGATAACATACTTTTTATTTTTTTTCAATAGAAAAAATAAAAATTTTACACATTTTGCATCATATTGTTTTTTACATTCATATTCATGTAGAATACAGCATAATATCTTACAAAGGCTTACAAACGCCTGAATACTAAACAGCAAGGTGGCAGATATGGCAGATATGGCAGATATAAGCACTATGAATATAGAATTCCAAAGATCATTGGATATACAGAGTAAAAAAACAGTGTTAGAGATAAATTACGTTTTACCCGACAACAGACCGAGGATAGTTTCCGTTGAGCACAGCTTTGTCACTGTGGGTGTACGTGATATTGCAGTCAGCGGAGACATTGCGGAATTCACTCTTTCCGCACAGGCGGACCTGATATACAATGCGCTTGCCGTGAGTGAGGAAGAAGAGCATCTTTTCAGCACGGCATGCAGACTATCAAAATCATTTAAGGAAACTGCCGATATAGAATTATCATCTCCCGATGACAATATACGCTCATATTCCGTTCAGGTCAATATAGAAAATGTAGAAACGACATTGATCTCCGACCGAAAGGTAAATATGAAAATACATGTCATTCTTTTCACAAGAGCAAATATATACTGTCAAGCAGACTGTATCTCATCATTTGAGGATCCACGCACCGTGAGCAAAAGCAAGCAGATAAACGGAATAATATCGTTAGGCTCAAAAAAAGTGCAGTCATTCATCAGTGAAGAAGTAGAGCTTGATAGCACTCTTCCTGAAATTGAAAATATACTCTGCAAAAGCGTTGCTGTGCAAATAGAAAACCAAAAGGCAGTCGACAACAAGATGATCTTTTACGGTACGGCACATGTTGATATGGTTTTTTCGTGCCACAGTGACGGCTGTAATTTTTTCAGCACAGGATTTGACATCAGCTTTAACCAAGCATGCGAATTTGATCACTTGAATGAATCCGCCCGAAGCAATATTGCTTGCAATGTGTCCGATGTTAGCATTGACACCGTATCAAAGGGCACAATAAAGGTGACAATGCTCATTTCGTTTGATGTTGAAGCATTTGACAACTATGCTCAAACCTTGACCGAGGATGCTTTTTTGCCGGGTGCCGACGTAAGTATTAAAAAAAGCAGTCTTTCATTTGAAAACGATATTATCATATCGGAAAATATCGGCGTTTGCTCCGACAAGCTGAGTGTGGAAAACGGGGATATAGATAAAATACTTCTTTCAACCGTCACCGTTAAGGAGTGTACCTCATACATAAGGAATAAAAACATCTGTCTTGACGGGATATACGATATAAAAACACTGTACGTTCCTCAAAGTGATCCCAACATTGCAAAATGTGCATATTCACATGTGCCGTTCAGCTACATGACACAAACACAGGCGGACACCGGCTTCATCGTCACGGGAAATGTTGATGTAAAGGGTGTAACAGCTCAAAAAAACGATTTTGGAGAAATACAATTAAAGTGGGTGGCAGATATCAAAGCAATCGCTACGGATAAAATAATTATCGATACCGTAAGTGAAATTGAATTGACCGAAGCCCACACAACAACAAAGCGTGAGCTGTATTATCACCGTATAGGCGAAAACGAAGCATTATGGGATATTGCAAAACGCTTTAAGGTATCACCAAATGAGCTGTGCAGATTGAACAATATAAATGAAAACGACGATATTTCTCAATTGAAGGGTATCATCGTCATGGTAAACATGTAAAATTCAAAAGGTCTTGACCCAAGTCGGGTAAGACCTTTTTGTCGTAAGTCATAATTCAGGCGTTCCCTGCCCGTATTCAAACGTGATGATTCTTTTATCCGTGTTATTGCGTAAATACTCCGCTATCTGAGCCACTGCCTTTTCGGAATCAAGATATGATGTATATTCACCGTCCACATGTTCAAATGGATTATGAAACAGCTTACTGTAATGCTTATGCTCAGCTATTTTATTGTAGCATGATCTGTTCATCCTGAATTCACCGACTACAATATCCTCATAATCAAATTGCCTGCAATGCTGCAATATTGTATCTGCAAGTAAAAAATAATCCTCCGTCTCAACGATCGGCACAAGCACAGGCTCCATGCAAAGCCTTACTCTCCATCCTGCCCCTGCAAGTGTATCCGCCGCCACAAGCCTTGCGTTCAACGGTGGGGCAAATGACTCATACTCCCTGCACACACTCTCAGGTGACAGCGTATACGCAATTATCACATTTGGTAATGCCTCACACGAGAACGGGCTGATATTTGCACTTTTGGTCCTTATCTCAAGCGTTATCCGAGGGTTTCTTTTTGCAAAATCAAGCCATTTCTTTACGGTGCCGAGGATACCGTCCAATGCCAGAATGTCAGAATCATATGAGCAGCACACAAGCGCCCTTTCGCCATTTGTCAGCTTCTCTATTTCCTCAAAAAAATCCTCCGTATTCAGAAATGCAACTATGTTTGCAGAGGGATATATCCCCTGCAGGTAGCAATACTCACAATTATACAGACAACCCATTACAGTTGAGCAATAATAGAATTTATCAAATCCGAAAGCATTGCAATAGTCCGAGCCCTTGTAAGCATTGCTGACATGGGACCTTGCCAAAATGAGGTCCTTGCCGCACTGCTGTGCATTAAAATTCTGCTTATTTCTGTTAAATACTGCCTTATAATGCGGTATTTTTACTA
>CAYOGO010000018.1:2777-12096 GCA_964403405.1 uncultured Lachnospiraceae bacterium
AGGAAAACCCGCTATTATCCTTTTCGTCTCCGCATCGTTGAAAATATCATTTTCAATATATATATGTCTGAATGATCTTCGCCTTACGCAATGTATCTCCGCCTTCTCCACCCGTGTGCAATCAACATTGCGGCGAATATTATCCATAAGACGTTCAAATGCTAATGTGTTTTGCTTTTTTGTGCCGTTCAGCGACAATGGCAGCTTGTCAAGATCGGGCAATGTACCATTGTACACATAAGAATTATGCAACGCCTTCTTCAAACGTGCTGTTTGTGATTGCGTCAGGCAATATTCAGCCGAGATCACGTCAATATGATGCTCAAATGACGGAGCCGCATTTGCAGCGTTACAATACTTCGAAAACACATCCAAAAATGCATGTATATCATCGATTCCACTCTTTACAAGAGCCTTTACCTCATCCGCGGACGGTATGCGGTCACCATTAACGTTGTCCGACACCAGTTTCAGCACAGCCATCCTGTCATTTGTCAAAAAGCTGCTTACGGCACTCATAAAGCCGTATGCTTCCATATCATATACCGCACATTCCGTGTCGCCTTGAACGTTTTTTACGACTGTATCCGACGTAACGCATCTGCATTCCTTAACGGAGCCGTTATTGTACATTGTATCGGGTATCTGTATATAGCGACTTCCCGAATACTCCACGGAGCTTGCAATTACAGTCTCCCCCGTGCAAAGTCCGCATCCTCCTGCAATACCTATATTTACGGCACCCTTTATATTCTCAAAATTTCCGAATGCCCAGCCCACGCACGCCGCACACCTCAGGCAGCCCACGCCCGTAATAACAAGCACATAGTCACTGCTTGAATACACATCATACGGGCCCTTTGTGCCCTTAAGCCTCAGTCTCTCTATTATCGCCTCTGCTTCCGCCCTCAATGCGGTTGTGATGAGTATCATATTTTACAGCTCCGAATTTGACTTTTTTGCCAGCATATCATTTATGATGTATACAAATTGCTCGTTATTGCGTGTTGTTGACAGTGTGTCTATAACATACTCCGCAACCTTGTCGGTCCTGCCCTCCGCAAGTGAACGACGCATAGTCTCCATAGCCTCCTGCTCAGCCTTTGTGAGCAAAAGGTCATCCCTTCTCGTTCCCGAGCGTGTTATATCCACTGCGGGGAAAATACGTTTTTCGGAGAGTTTTCTGTCAAGGTGTATCTCCATGTTGCCCGTACCCTTGAATTCCTCATAAATAACATCATCCATTTTACTGCCCGTATCAACAAGTGCAGTTGCTATCACAGTAAGGCTTCCGCCGTTTTCAATATTTCTTGCCGCTCCAAAAAAGCCCTTCGGCTGAAAAAGTGCCGCAGGATCAAGTCCGCCCGAGAGTGTCCTGCCCGATGACGGTACAGTTAGATTGTAAGATCTTGCAAGCCTTGTTATACTGTCAAGCAATATAACAACATCGTCACCTGCCTCCACAAGCCTTTTTGAATACTCAAGCACCATTTCCGCAACCTTTGTGTGATGTTCCGGGTGCTCATCAAATGTCGAAAACACAACGGACGCATTTGTTGAGCGTTTGATGTCTGTTACTTCCTCAGGTCGCTCGTCTATGAGCAGTATTATGATCTTTATTTCAGGATAATTACGTGAAATTCCGTTTGCTATCTGCTTGAGGAGAGTAGTTTTGCCTGCCTTTGGCGGTGAAACAATAAGACCTCTTTGTCCCTTACCTATCGGTGCTATAAGGTCTATCATTCTCGACGCAAGCTCAGTTTGTCCGTCTTTTGATTCAAGGCTTATTCTCGAATCGGGGTAAATGGGTATCAATGACGCAAACCTCGGACGTCTTCTCGCCGCCTCATAGGATCTGCCGTTAATTGTGTCTATCTGGTAAAGTGACGGATGCTTTTCCGTCTGGTACAGCAGCTGTGCAAGACCCTTTATCTTATCACCTTGCCTCAGCCCCGCCCTTCGGATGAATGCCGAGCTTACATACACATCCTTTTCACTGCTGTAACAATTCTCCGCTCTCAAAAAGCCAAAGCCATCCGTCATAATGTCAAGTATGCCACTTGCGGGAATATTCTTTTCGGGTTCCTCTTCGACATCCGTTTTTTCCACATTTTTATCCGTATTAACGGGTGTGGCCTTTTGTGTGCCTTTACCCCTGAATGTACGTTGTTTTTGAGATCCCGACTCATTTTTGACTTCATTATTTTTAACTTCATTTGAGTTATTGCCTGACATTTTCTCATTTATGAGCTCAAGCAATTCATTTTTTCTGTACGAGGTAACATTTGCAATGTTCAGCTCATCCTTTGCAATCTTTCTGAGCTCCGCAAGAGTCATATTCTCGACCCGTGATAAATTGATATTTTCGTTGTCCATAAAATCTCCGTTTGAAATAGTGAATGTAACCGTGAAACAAGGATCGAATACAAAATTTGAATAAACTAACGTGTGAAATATAGAAAATAAATATGTCGATAACAGTTACTGTAATATGATACAACAGAACCTTGAATTTGTCAAGTACATGTCGTCATTTCAAGCAAAAATGACGTGATTCCGCAAGGGATCGGCGTGTTATCCGCAACCGAACAACACGCCGCCCTCAAGTCACAATGCATCGGATCTACGCACAACGTTTTCCGACCACTGCAACAAAAACAAGCATATCATCCTTTTGCCGTTTGATGTTATCAAGTGCTTTTTTCATTATGTACTCTGCAGTTTCCTGTGCATTTATCACTCTGTGCTCCTTTAGCAGGTCAACGAAATAATCATCAGGATCCGTGAAGCGTCCGCATGCGTCATACACGCCATCCGTCATCATCACTATCACATCGTCAGGTTTAAGACGATAATTTCGCACTATGCCGGATGCTTCCTGCTGTATTCCCAACGGACCCGATCCGCAATCCACCTTCACAACACTGTCCTTATGCAGTAAAAAAGAACACACTGCTCCCATTTTCATAAATTTTGTGTTTCCGTTATATTTATTGAATACGCAAATATCTGCCGTGCTGTATTTATCATCATCTCCGGCAAGCCCCATAAGTGCATTTGCAAGTGATACGGTTGAATTTTCGTTACAGCCGCAAATTGCCATTGTTTCCAGCAATTCCATTACCTTATTACTCTCCGACAATGCTCTGTAGCCCGTTCCGCAGCCATCTACCACTGCCAGCATAAAGCCCTCCCTACCAAAAGGAACGATAGTGCATGAATCGCCGCATAAGCCGTCCTTGTCCATGGACGCACTTGCAACACCCGTCGAAAGCACATATTTTGACTTTTCCGCAAAGCACAGCCTGTTACCCTGCAGCTCACGGTACTCCAGGGCTGTATTTGTCATTTCCTCGCATTTACTCATTATAAGCTCCGTCTCCGTTGTTTTCAGAGAGGATGTTTTCAGGTCGATAAGCACCTCAATACCATTTTCCGCATTTATGACCGCCGCACCACTGACATATTTGCATATTTTTGCACATTCAGCTTGCAGCTGCTCCGATAAAAATGTGTCTATATCCACTGAGTTTTCAATACTCTGCTTTATACCCGATATGGAATCACTCACACACCCGACGGCAATGCTTGGTATTCTTCTGTACATAGCCATTTTTGCTCGCCAATTATTCCCCATATAATTCAGCTTTGATATAAGCTTTGCAACCTCACATCCGGGATTTTTCTTGCCATTGTTGTTATTTGCATACGCACACGACTTACTCATTGTGCAGTGGCAGCAGACTGCATCCGTTATATTTTTTGATATTTCGTCAAACTGCTCTTTATTTGCTCTCTCCGTATTATTGAGGTAACACTGCAATATTCTATGCATTTTTGCGGATGTATTGCAGACTTGCTCCATTCTGTCACAGCAGATCAACCTTATTCTTTCCGCATATGAGCGTGTCTGAACGGGGACTGACTCGGTGCAGAGCATATCTGTAAATACTGACAGTTTTTCCGTCAAATAGCGTTTTGGCAGGAGGCAGAACACAAAAAACGAGACCGTAAGCTCTATAATGAATTTTACATTTGTGTATGCACCCATCAGCACAAACAACGCCGCATAGACTACCGCAATAATAATACATATCAACGCCCTGTTCATTCTTTTTAACGAGCCGCATATTGCTCCGCACACAACAAACGCCGAAACAGTGTAAAGATCCACCTCATTGCAAAGTCCCATTACCACTCCGAATATCGTACCGACCAACGTTCCCGTAGCCGCCCCGTACAGGTCTGCCGACATGAGTATCACCACAAGAGCTATAACATTTGCGGTATATTCACCTATCGGCGGTATCGCACTTATTCCTCCCGTTATCAAAGCAAAAAACAATGTCATCAATACGGAATCGCTCTGTGTAAGCCTGCCTGTGTCACCCTCAAAAAACATTTCCGTCACTTTATTCAAAAAGCACGCTCCGACTACAATGGTCAGCATGTTCAAGATTATGTAAAATGCCTTATACACGGTGTGCTCATATACAAGCACAAGCGCCGATCTTGCAACAACATAAAAGATTGCACTCAGCACAATATATATACCGTCGAATTTTCCCTTATACACTCTTTTTGAAATGATCATCAATACATACGCACCAAGATATATACAGCATTCCGAAAAAACGACACTTACATCCCCGTTAAGGCTCACTATTCTTCCCGATATGACTCCCGCAAATGCCAATGGTGTAAACCTGCCGCTCATAAAAAGAACGCACAACCACGCTATGCCAAATGTATCAAGCATACTCATTACATTTGCCTGTGCAATAAAAAATCCCACTGTCAGCACAAATATCTGTTCCGCAACCAACGCTCTTGAGGGCATAACGAGCACATGCTTTTCCTCTTGTGTATGTAACCGATCTTCTCTTACCATAAGTTTCTCTTTCCCGATATAAAACCGTTTCCTTTGTATTTCTTCATGTATATTGTATAATTTTGTTTGCAAAACTCATGTCGTTATATTGCCGTGATTTTTCTGTTGATTTGTATAATTTTAGCGAATATATCACAAAAACCGCTTATTTTCATAATATGTAATGAACCGTTGCCAATTCAGCGGTCTTATATCGGAAAGGATGTAAATATGTATGAAGACAAAAAAGAAAGTTGAATTAAAGGAAATACAGGGCTCAGCCTGCTGTCAGCCCGAGCTTCCGCCTCAATCCCCATGCAGACGTGGTCCGACGGGACCGACGGGACCAACGGGACCTCGCGGATTTATGGGAATAATGGGGCCCACAGGACCTGAAGGTACGATCCGACCTGCCGCTGCGGTAGCAACACTTGTCGATGGTGCAACGACCAACGAGATCATAACCAAGATCAATGAGCTGCTCACCTCACTGCGTGCAGGAGGCTTTTTATCCGAATAAATCTTAAGCTCTTTGCCGATAATCATTGTCCGGATTATCGGCACATCGCAATAAGGAGGATGTATGGGATACAACGTATGCGTTTACACCATCTGTAAAAACGAAATAAAATTTGTCGAGCGTTGGTATGCTTCAATGTGTGAGGCAGATCATGTATATGTTCTTGACACAGGCTCCGATGACGGCACACCCGAAAAATTACAGTCACTTGGTGCCACTGTGGAGCGATGCATAATTAATCCGTGGCGATTTGATGCAGCAAGAAACATTTCAATGGAGCTTGTCCCCGATGATGCGGATATATGTGTATGTACAGACCTCGATGAGGTGTTTGACAGCGGCTGGAGAGCAAGTCTTGAGAAGTTTTGGACGCCCGATACAACATCCGCAAGCTATAAATACGTCTGGAGCTTTGACAAATACGGAAATGAGGACATTGTCTTCAATATTCAGAAAATACATACAAGGCATGGCTTCAAATGGGTCCATCCTGTGCACGAGATGCTGGAATATTGCGGTGATCGACCGCAAAAAAATGTTTTTGTGCCCGATATCGCGCTTAAGCATTATCCCGACAGCAGTAAATCAAGAGCTCAATATCTGCCGCTGCTTGAATTATCCGTTGCGGAGGATCCGTATGACGACAGAAACATGCATTATCTCGGTCGTGAGTATATGTTCCACGGAATGTGGGATAAAAGCATTGATACACTCAAAAGGCATTTGTCACTGCCCGGTGCAATATGGAAAAAAGAACGCTGTGCCTCAATGAGGTACATAGCGAATTGCTATTACCGTAAGGGCGATATTTCCTCCGCCTTTGAATGGCTTTTCAGAGCTGTTGCAGAAACGCCCAACCTCCGAGAGCCGTATATCGATCTTGCGGAATTATATGCCGACACAAAGGATTGGGAGGGCGTCGTTTATATGTGCGAGAGAGCGCTTGCAATAGATCGTCGCGAGGCTGATTACATATCGGACGGTGCTGTGTGGGGAGCGTTACCGTATGACCTGCTGTCAGTAGGGTATTACCATACTAACAGATACGCAAAGGCACTCGACTTAGTACTTAAAGCTGCGGCTCTTGCTCCCGATGATGAGCGTATACGACAAAACCTCGAAATAATAAGACAGAGTACTTTTTCGCATAATAACTGAAAAAAGGCTGTTGGCAGCTGTAATATATGTTGATTTTTTTTGCATAATGTGATAAAATGTCATAAGGCAGTATAGAAATTACGGAAGGCTTGTATAAAATGAATGTCGAAAAAATAAAAAAACTTGACTCCGTTTCAACATTGATCTCAAATACTCCTTTGTTGGAGATAACCTATCGCTATAAGGGCGAGGAAAGGCTCATCTACACAAAGGCGGAATATTACAATATGACGGGTAGCCTTAAAGACCGTATAGCTTACCATATTTTGCGCACGGCATACGAGCGTAACCACATAAAGGAAAGTGACATTATAGTCGAGGCGACAAGCGGCAATACAGGTATATCGTTTTCCGCTCTTGGACGTCTGCTCGGTCACAAGGTCGTGATCTATATGCCCGAATGGATGACAGAAGAACGCATAAATATAATGAGGAGCTATGGTGCGGATGTAATTACCGTTTCACGCGCTGAAGGCGGCTTTATAGGTGCCATCAAAAAGACAGAGGATCTGGCAAGGCATGGCGGCGTTTTTTTGCCGAGACAATTTTCAAATGACGAAAACACGGAAGCTCATTACCTCACAACAGGTACGGAAATTGCAAACACTCTTGCCGAATTGGGCAAAACAGCTGATTGCGTGGTTGCCGGTGTCGGCACAGGCGGCACAATAATGGGCGTCGGAAAAAAATTGAAGGAAGTGAACCCGAATTGTAAGCTGTTCCCACTTGAGCCGTTGAATTCACCCACGCTCTCAACGGGCTACAAGATCGGTATGCACAGAATATACGGAATATCAGATGAATTTATACCTCCCATACTTAAAATGGATAAAATAGACAAGGTGGTATCCGTTGATGACGGGGATGCGATCACCATGGCAAAGATGATATCAGAAAATCTCGGAATAGGGGTCGGTATCTCCTCAGGTGCAAACTTTTTGGGCTGTGTAATGGCACAAAACATACTCGGAAAGGACAGCACCGTTGTTACGGTGTTTGCCGACGACAATAAAAAGTACCTTTCGACCGATTATGCCAAAAACACACAGTATCTTAACGGTTATGTTTCAAAGGACATAGAGTTGGTATCGGTTCGTGCCTTCAGGTAGCTTTTATGGTTTTATTTGGCTAAAATAAGTCTTTTTTTGGAAATTCGTCAAAAAATCAATTGACAAAAGCGTGCATATATTGTAAAATAAACGTATACATTTTTAGTGTAGCATCGGCGAGTTTTTCGCCGGGAGAGGTGGAACATGACAAAGAAGCAATTCTTGTTAAAGATGAACACGCGTCTTGTTGCAATACCGACAAAACGCAGAAACGAAATATTAAATCACTACAGATCCGTTATAGATCAGAGTATGGCAAACGGTAATACGGAGGAGTCATCCGTTGAGGCACTGGGCAATGTAAACGGTCTGTGCAAAATAATACTCACAAAGGAAGGTCTCTCCACTGCTGTACCTGTTATCTTTACAGTTCTCAACATAATCGGATCCATCCTTAAGGTCGTCTGCATTATCGCTCTAATGGTAGCACTCATATGCGTGATATGGATGTCAGCATCTTTGGGTATTTCGCTCATAAATGTGATGATGGCAAACTTTATTCCGTCATCAATGCTGATGTCATCAAATATATTTGCGGCAGTATTCAAGCTCGGTGCATGTGTTATTGTAGCAAGCATATTGGTTATTTTCGTTGTTATTATAAAGTCTTGTGCAGTGGCTATATTCAAGCTGGTCAAGCATTTCATAAACATGATAAAGGATGCAATATACTCAGTTCAATCAACAAGCTTAATGAAGGAGGTACTCAAAGGTGAAAACGCTAACTAAAATTCTGCTTACATTGAGCATCTCACTGTTCTTCATAGGCGTTGTTATGTGCGGTCTTGCATACGTGGTAGGCGGTACGGATCTTTCCAAAATGGACTTTGAAACGGAATATGAGGAGTTGGAATATACCTCGCAGTACACGACAACAAAGGACATATCGATCGACGCCGACAGACACAATATAGTTATCAGGGAATCCCTGTCTGCTGCTAATGTGTCCATAAAATACAGTGAAAATCAATACGACAAGTTTTTCATGACCGATGACGGCAACACTATCACCCTTACAAACAAGGATTCAAAGAATGCTTTTATAAGATTTTTCTGCTTGCTCTTTGACTCAAAAAACAAGAGCGACAGAATAATAACTGTAACTCTCCCCGCAAGATATGCGGGCAGCATCAGCATAAAGGCAGACAAAGCAGATATTGATGCAAGCAACATAAAGAATCTTTATTCTCTCAATATTGATCTCGGAAACGGCGACGTTCTCCTTGATACATTGAATTGCTCAAGTGCCGTTTTAGTCGTAAAAACAGGTGAGATAACCGTAAATGACGGTACATATACATCATTGGATATCACGGTGGCGAACCCCGTACAGTATCTTCCGATAGATGAGGTGGATCCAGAGCTTTGGCCGTCGGATATTATAGTTCCTGCAACACCAACGATCACCCCAAGCCAGACATTGTCTCCGATAGGAACACCGTCTACAAATGATACAGAAGCACATGATAATGAGGATGATCCTAAGGAGACACCGTCCGCAACACCCACTCCGACCGTGACACCTTCAGCAACAAAGGTGCCCACAATACTCGTGGTCGAGGCAAGCGTTAAGCTTGACAAGGTCGATGTTCAGAATCTCACAATAAATGCAACCTACACCAATATTGAAGGTAGTCTTGCAAGAGGTGAGGGCTATTACAA
>CAYOGO010000019.1:0-11374 GCA_964403405.1 uncultured Lachnospiraceae bacterium
GGCGTTTTTATCCCCGAAAATGAAGAAAGAACGAACTTTGTCTTGGTAGACAAAATTCGTTCTTTCGTGGTGCGCCCGACAGGATTTGAACCTGCCGCCTTAAGAGTCGGAGTCTTACGCTCTATCCAAATGAGCTACGGACGCATAAAAGTGAAAAAATCCACTTTAATTATCAAAATCACCGATCCTCATCGGATGTATTGCCTGCAAACACGGAATAATCCGTATCTATGCTCCATTCTATGGCATGCGTCTGGTATACGGCTTTTGTTGCCTCATCGGGGAGCTGCATATAATTATCTCCGTAACGTGCGGCGAGGTAGTCTTCAACATTGCATGGTACGACCAATTCAACCTGCTCAAACGGAACCCTTTTGCCTGCTCCGAAATCATCCGTATTGTAAAAGCTGCTGGCATAACTTGCTCTGCCGAACAGATGTGCCTTTTGAGAGGATGGGGCACTGTTGTATTTTCTTACCATATGCAGGAGTAACTTTTTTATTGGTCCATTCACCACGATCTTTGCGATGATGAGCTGCAATTTTTTTACCTTGCTGGTCGTGGTATAATTTGTCTTTGTTATTGCACGTGCCTTCAACAGTCCTGCAGCATAGTATTGCAGCTTTTTTGAAAATGAGCTGCTTGCGGCGGCGTTAAGACACATTATGTCTACAAAAATACCCTGATGACCTGTTTTGATAACGGGATTTATGCATGCTGTGCCGTTCATTCTTAATTTTGAGAAAAAATACGGATTTTCGGGCGTATCCTCCTTTTGCAGATAAAATCTGGTTGTATCCAGCTTTTCATCGCAAAGCGAAATGAACCTCATGTAATCCTCATAGGGCATAAAAATATCAAGGTCGTCGTCCCATGGTATAAATCCGCTGTGACGGACAGCACCCAGGGCTGAGCCGCCCATGAGGTAGTATTTTATTCCGTTTTTCGAACAAAAATCATCTATGTACACCATTATTTCAAGTATCTTGTCCTGCAATTTTAAGATACCATAAGTGTCCGGAATATCGTTTCTTACAAATTTATAATTATACATTCTTTATCTTCTCCCTCAGCATTGTGGAAGAAATTCCTTCCGTATGATCGAGGTAGATCACCTCACAGCCGAGCTTTGCAAATTCCTTTTCATACTTGTCCCACGATGGGGTGCCCTTCCAATCCGATCCGACAAAAACTGCGTTTACGTTATACTTTTTTACGGCACTGAATTTATCCATATCGCTCTGTTTTACGACCATATCCACATATTTTATTGCGGATATTATTTCCATGCGATCCTCCTGGCATATAACGGGGTACTTGTTTTTTCTCTCAAAGCAGAGCTCGTCCGTTGTGACACCGACGATAAGAATGTCGCACTGCTCCTTTGCTTTTTTTAATATATTAAGGTGTCCGACATGGAACATATCAAACACGCCCGTGGTATAGCCGATCTTATATTTTTTTTCTGTGGTATTATTATCCGTCATTGTGGTTTGGGGTCTCCTAAATTTTCAAAAACAGCATTCCGATAGCAAAATGATGCTGTAATTAATACATTGATCCTGATCGCAACACCGATCCCGCATTTTTATTGTTGTATGATGGCATTAATGGGACATCAGCTCTTTATATACATCTGCGAATGCCTCAAGCATTATTTCCTTGCTGTATGTTCTGTGTGCGGCTGATGATATCTTGTCGCCATCCTTACCGTTTGTGATGTATTCCGTCAATATATTGCATAACTTACTTGTATCGCCGTATTCCGTAAAGCTGCTGTATTCCGGAAGGGATATTGTCTCCGGACCGCCTGCCTTAAAGCCTGCAACGGGAGTTCCGCAACAGAGGCTTTCCGCACAGATCATGGAGAATGTTTCTCTTTTGCTTGTTATTACGGTAACATCTGCCATGCTGTAAAGCTGTGCCAGCTTGTTTTGATCGCTTACATTGCCGAGTAAAATAACATTTTTCGGAGCTTTTATATTGCTGTCGTACCTTCCGGCAACAACAAACATTATTTCGTCACGATCCTTGAGCATCTCCGCAAGTCGGAGAACATAATATCCGCCTTTCAAATTGTCTATGTCGCTGCTGAAATGCGGCGTGGCATGGAATATTATCTTTTTATTCTCAAGGCCGAGCTCTTTTTTTATACTCTCTGTCTCTCTTAAATAGAATATACCCGTTTCGACACCGTTTGTTACGACTGTATGCTCCTTGCCCTTTAATATGGGTGACATTGAGGCTCTTTGCATGAGCCATGGCGATACCGATGTGATGGTCAGTGACTCATTTTTAAACCCGTCGAAGGAGTTTTTCATTTTTTCCCAGGAGCGTGCCGTGCCGTCAATGAGCAGTGATTTTGTTGCTTTTTTAAGACGCGGACAGCTGCCGCAACCGGTGAGCCATTTGTCGCAATCAAGTGCATGTGAGCAATTTGCAGTGTGCATAAATTCCGCATGCAGTGTAACAACGGTTTTTATGTTATGCTTTTTAAGCTGAGCCACAAGTCTGTATATATTTACAAAATAACCGTTTACGCATTGCAGGTGCACAATGTCGGGCTTTTCCTTTTTTATTACGGATAAAAGCTTGCTTGTCGAGAAAAAGCAGCCGCCGTACATAAGCCCCGTAAGCCTTGACAAAAGGTTATTGAATTTTGAGTATAATTCCGTGCTTACCTTGTATACCCCTGGCTCATCGCACTTATTGCCTCTGCCGTAGCAGACCACCGATTCAAAGCCGTTGCTTTTTAATGCATTGTGGAGATCGGCGGTTATTTTGCCTGTGCTGCCTTTATTGTATACACTGTTGACCTGTAATATTTTCATGTTATTCTGTCCGTTGACAATTAATAGTATCAGATATCACCTCATGATTTGTACACGGGTGATGGTTTTTGTTTGCAAGGGCGAGTGCATTTGATGCAACCCTTTCACGCAATTCCTTATCGCAAAGCAAACAGTTTATTCCGTCATATAATTCATTCCTTGATGTTACGCATATCGCGGCGTCGTTCTCCTTAAGATAGCTTATTGACGCAACGTCGGCGGGTCCGTATGCAAAGATACATGTACCGCTCATCAGGGAGTCGGCAATTTTCGTGGATACGGAATATTTTACTTTATTTTTTGTTGCATCATCAAATGCTTCAGTGTGGATGACAGCCATGCTCTGAGCCATGACATTTTTTACCTCATTGGAGGAGATACTACCGTGAAATACAATACCGTATTCGGGGGTCATGTATTTTTGTATTTCGGGTGATCTCGGCACGGCGTACACATCCAGCAGCATACCGAATTTCTTCAATGTGCTGCCTATATCCGCAAGCTGTAAATGTCTGTTATATGACAGTCCGCCTATATATGATACTCTGTCGGAGCGTTCGGCATTGAGCGGACCTTCAAATGATGCGGCGGTGTGGATCGTCACGCATTTCTTGTTAAACAGCCGTGAATATTCATCTGACATGGAGTCACATATACAGAATATCGCAGATGCGTATTGCATCACTCTGTTTACGGAGCGCATAAATGCTTTATGCTGGAGCTTGCCGAAAAGCTTGTCCTTATTGTTATTGTTGATGTAGTAATCATCCATGCAGGATACATACAGCGGAATACTCCTTGATCTTGCGATATTCAATGCTATATCGTACATAAATGCGTAATCACCGGAGGCAAAAAAAACACATTCCGGATCAAACTCATCTATCCAGTGCTTTAATTTATCACTGTCCCAATGTCCCAATTTCCATAGGGTGTTACGTAATATATATGTCATGGGAGTTCTTTTGCCAGCATGGCGATGTAGCTTTATCTCGGCGTTGGTGTAGGTCTTTACGTTTACTCTGCCGAATTCTATGTCTTTTTCCGTCAGAACACGACCCGTGTCTGCACCGAAAACGGATTTTAGGACCTCTTTGTCAGTCAAACGATAATAATTCTTGCAAATATCGACTGTCGGGACCTCTGCCTGTATGTAAAATTGAGCCATGTCATCCGCATTAAAATCCTTGAAGTACGAAACGAGGGTCTTGCCCATGTTCACACTTTGCGAAAAAACATTGTGACTTATGATTAAAATCCTCAAACCTGTAATACCTCTTTCGATCTGTTGACAAGATTGTAAAAAAATTTACGCCCTTATCTGCGTATACTATACCACAATGAGTTGCGTAATCCGCATTTCTACCTCAAATGTTTCAATAATTGTATTAGAGCAAACGGAGTTTGTTCCTTGCTTGCAATTATTATACCACATATTTTCTTTTATTTCAATAACGGATAAAGAAAAAACGGGCTACAAGGCGTATTTGTGCGGATCATGCCTTTTACAGCCCTGGACGTAATTATATTCTGCAAGGCGTTTGTCTATTGTGTTGAGTACATTGCGTTTATTGAGAGTCCACCTCGGTGCGATGAGATTTTCTTTTTTGCCGTCACCTGTAATTCTGTGCACAGTTATGCTTTCGGGCAGGATCGCTATAGCCTCGCAAACGATATCAACGTATTCCTCAAGAGACAATACATGAAAATTTGTTTCTTGATAATACTGTGCCAATGGTGCGGTCTTATCAATGTAGAGCATGTGCATTTTTACGCCATTTGTGCCGTTGTCAGCGGCAAATTGTACTGTTTGCAGCATTTGCTCCTTTGTCTCCCACGGGAGACCGAATATTATATGAGTAACAAATTCTATATTTCGTTGTCTGAGCCTTTTTGCGGCATCGACATAGACGGAATTGTCATACCCTCTGTTTATTTGCTTGCCGCAATTTATTGTTTGCAGCCCCAGCTCTACCCAAAGCGGGCAGTCGTAGCTTTCCAACAGATCCAGCACATCACCGGGAAGGCAATCCGGTCGCGTTGCAATGGCGAGCCCCATTGCGTTGCAGGCAAGTGCTTCGTCGTATTTTTTCTTCAATACATCAATGGAGGCATAGGTGTTTGTATAATTCTGAAAATAGGCTATAAATTTATTAACGCTCCATTTTGCGGACAGCAGCCCTTTTTGATACTCTATCTGATGTGATATTGAACAGCCGGAGCTTGTGGGATCCCCCGCAAATTCTCCGCTTCCGCAGTCGTAGCTTTCCAACAGATCCAGCACATCACCGGGAAGGCAATCCGGTCGCGTTGCAATGGCGAGCCCCATTGCGTTGCAGGCAAGTGCTTCGTCGTATTTTTTCTTCAATACATCAATGGAGGCATAGGTGTTTGTATAATTCTGAAAATAGGCTATAAATTTATTAACGCTCCATTTTGCGGACAGCAGCCCTTTTTGATACTCTATCTGATGTGATATTGAACAGCCGGAGCTTGTGGGATCCCCCGCAAATTCTCCGCTTCCGCTTTCGGAACAGAATATACAGCCCGTGGAGCCCTGCCTGTTGGGACACGAGAATCCGCCGTCGACAGACAGCTTTATCACCTTTGAACCGAATCTTCTTTTCATTTCGTGATCAAAGGTCCTGTATCGTTTACCTGAGTATGGTGCAAAATTATCCATGACGTCAGTATTTTGTCAGATTACCGTTTTGCTCAAGATCGTAAAATCCGAGCTGACGTGCGGCGTCATATGCGATTATTGCAACGGCGTTGGACAGGTTGAGCGATCTTGCGTCCTTTCGCATGGGAATACGAATGCATCTCTCATAATTATCGTAAAGCAGCTTTTCGTCAAGCCCCTTTGTTTCCCTGCCGAAAACGAGCCAGACATCCTCGTTGCTCTTGTAATCGACTTCACTGTACAGATGCTTGCCCTTGGTAGTACAATAATACATCTTTTTTTGATCGTGCTGTGCAAAAAAAGCCTCGGATGAAGGATATGTTACAATATCCACCATATGCCAATAATCAAGACCGGCTCTTTTTACACTTTTTTCGTCAATATTAAAGCCCAATGGCTCAACAAGATGCAGCTTTGCCTCAAGTGCGGCACACGTTCTTGCAATATTGCCCGTGTTTTGCGGTATTTCAGGTTCAATAAGCACAATATTGATCATATCATCCTCCGTGTCACCATAATTTTTGTGTGTCCTTGTTTTTTAATGCGGTCATAACTCGTTCTTTAAAATCGGGGTAAACCTTTACTATCTCACGCACGGCGTTTTTCATTTCTTCCCTTTTTGTAACGCCGTCCGCAGGACAACCGCTTTTGAATACGGGCAGCTCGTGCCTTCTGACGGCACCTATTATCTCCATTTCGTAAGCGTATACCATGGGTCTAATCACATAGAGCTGCTTTCTGTCCATGTAAGTCACGGGGGAGAACGTATTAAATCGACCTTCAAACAAAAGGCTCATCATTAATGTTTCCAAAACGTCGTCAAAATGGTGGCCAAGTGCAACCTTGTTGCAGCCTAATTCAAGTGCGGCATTATGCAATGCTCCGCGTTTTAAGTTGGAGCACAGCGCACAGGGGTTGCTCTCTTTTCTGACCTCAAACACTATATTGCCTATGCTTGTGTTTTCGACATGGTATTCTATGTCGTTTTTATTGCAAAACTCTTGCAACTGTGTTGTGTCAGGGTGAAACAGTCCCATATCAAGGGTGATACCGACTATGTCAAATTTTGTTTTGGAAAAGTATTGATAGAGCCGCATTGCATAGAGCAACGCAATGCTGTCCTTGCCTCCGGAAACTCCGACTGCTATTCTATCCCCGTTTTGTATCATGCCGAAGTCCTCATCGGCACGGCGTATGCAACCTAATATTTTTTTCATGATGATATTCCCCCATCTGCATATGATACAACGAAAACCTCTCTTTGTCAAGAATATTTTGTTTTCTGACAAATTATAAATCGCTTTTTCGACAAAATTTTCAAAAAAATCTCAAAAAAACGCTTAAAGCACTTGAATTGTAAGAAAATATGTTGTATAATATATTCATTACACTTCGGAAGGGACAGGGTGCTTGCCGCAAGCAAGCGATGCAGTAATTATGATCGAACGTACTATTGAAATAACATGTGTAGGCGGCTTACATGCACGACCGGCAAAGCTTTTGGCTGATACGGCATCACAGTTTTCTTCTGAGATCACTCTCGTAAACGGAGATATTGAGGGAAATGCAAAAAGTCTGCTCTCCATATTGATGCTTGGCGTTGCACAGGGCAGTCAAGTGCTGGTGCGTATATTTGGTACGGACGAGGGCAAAGCCCTGCTTGCAATAATGAAGCTTGCCGAAAGCGGCTTTACGGAAACGGATACATTTTAATTTTGATAAAAATAAAGGCTTGCAGATATGTTTGCAAGCCTTTTGCTTTTAACCCATGTTATCAGGTAATACCTTACCTGCAAGAATGTGAAAGTGAACATGCTTTACACTCTGTCTGGCATCATCGCCGTGATTTGTTATTACTCTGTATCCGCTCTCGGAGATACCCTCTGTCTTTGCGATATGAGGTATCTTTGTGAATATATACGATATTATATCGGCGTTCTGCTCCGTTATGTGATCGACGGACGGTATGTGCTCCTTGGGTATCACCAGCAGGTGAACGGGTGCCATTGGGGCAATGTCTCTGACGCAGAGTATCTTGTCGTCCTCATAGACCTTATTTGACGGAATATCTCCGGCTATTATCTTACAAAAAATACAATCATCCATAAAATTACCTTCCTTTTGTGATTTTATACATTATACATCAACGAAATAAATATGTCAAACGAATTTTTGTGCACGGTACATTCAAAGAACGATATCGAGTATGTCATCAAGCTCGGACACAATGTAGCTTGCTCCTGCCTTTTTGAGCTCACCCGGTTCAGCAAAGCCGTATTCAACGCCTATCGAATCCATTGAAAAACACCTTGCGGCATCAATATCGTGGTGGCGGTCACCTACCATCACAGCAGTGGAGATGTCCGTCAAATTTGACCTTTCTATTGCCGTTGCGAGTACTGCTTCCTTTGTGTTGCGAGATGCGTCCATGGAGGCACCGCAGACGATATCAAAATACCCATATATATCAAAATGCTCAAGTATCTTTATTGCAAATTCCTCGGGCTTTGATGTGGCAAGGACTGTTTTTTTACTGTGTGCCTTCAATGCCTTGAGCACGGGCACCGTTTTACTGTACAGAGTGTTGTCATATATCCCCTTCGGAACAAAATACTCCCTGTAATATTCTACTGCCCTTTGTGCGTCTGCATCTGAAAAATTGAAATACGTCTTGAATGAATATAAAAGCGGCGGACCTATAAAGCACCTGAGAGCACTTCTGTCTTCAGCATCAATCCCGAATTTACTCAACGCATACTGAACGGACCTCGTTATACCGTTGAAGGGGTCCGTTAAAGTGCCGTCCAGGTCAAAAAACACTGTATCGTACATATTTTCCTCCGGATAGTTTTTATTGTATTATTTTAGCATGGATGAGGCACTTTGTCAATCTCAGAAAATTTTTTTGACAAAACGATTTATATATTGATTTTTTTATTATAATGTGATAAAATAATTCAAATGCAATTTTTGCTAAATTAAAGGAGAAAAATCATGTATCAGTTTCCGATAGGTGTTATTATCGAATCATTCCGCGTGCCGACAGCCGAGGCTTTGCAAAAGGCAGCTGCGATAGGAGCAAACGGAATTCAAATGTATGCAACAAGCGGAGATCACGCTCCGGAGAATCTTAATTCGGCGGCTCGTAAAGAGCTCCTTGATCTCGTAAAGTCACATGGGCTCAAGTTCTCGGCACTTTGTGGTGATCTTGGCAGAGGCTTTGCGGATCCCGAGCAAAACCCGATGCTTGTAGAAAAGTCAAAGAGGATCATTGACCTTGCAAAAGATCTTGAGACGAATATAGTTACAACTCATATAGGTACTGTTCCTGCCGATATTAACAGCGACAGATTCAAAATAATGCAGGATGCATGCCATCAGCTTGCCGAATATGCGGACAGCATTGACGCTCACTTTGCAGTGGAAACGGGTCCCGAATCTGCTAAGCTGCTCAAGGTATTCCTTGATTCACTTGATTCAAAGGGTGTTGCCGTAAATCTTGATCCCGCAAACCTTGCAATGTGTGTTTGCGACGATCCCGTTGAAGCTGTTTATACATTGCGTGACTACATAGTTCATACGCATGCAAAGGACGGTGTACATAAGGAAGGCGGATATGAGGAGCTTCCTCTTGGCACAGGCGCTGTTCCGTTCCCCAAGTATCTTGCTGCTCTTGAAGATATAGGCTATAAGGGATTCCTCACGATCGAGCGTGAAGCAGGTGAGACTCCCGAAAAAGATATTAAGATCGCATATGATTATCTTAAGAGCATAATAAATGCATAATTCTGCCGAAAAGGAGATATTTATGTCAGAAAAGATTAAAATTGCAGTTGTGGGCGTCGGTAACATTTCCGAATGCCATATTGGAAATTATCTTAAGAATCCGGATGTAGAGCTCTACGCATTTTGTGATATCGATGCGGAAAAGCTTAAGAAAAAGGGCGAAAAATTCGGCGTTACGCGTTTGTACACGGATGAGGACCAAATGCTTGCGGAATTGCCGGAAATAGATGCCGTAAGCGTTTGCACATGGAATAATCAGCACATGCCTTGCACGGTAAAGGCACTCAATGCAGGCAAGGATGTTCTTTGCGAAAAGCCTATGTCGGTAAGTGTTGAGGATGCAATAAAGATGAAAGAGGCTGCCGACAGAAACAATAAGATACTCATGCTCGGCTTTGTTCGCCGTTACGGTCGTGACTGCAAGATCATGAAGGATTTTGCAAATGCAGGTGAGTTTGGTGAATTCTACTACGCAAAGGCAAGATACGTAAGAAGACGCGGTAATCCGGGCGGCTGGTTTGCAAACAAGAGCCTTTCGGGCGGCGGTTGCCTTATAGACCTCGGTGTTCATGTAATTGACTATGTACGCTATGTTATGGGCTGTCCGAAGCCTATATCCGTTTACGGAGCAACGTTTGACAAGCTCGGCAATAAGGGTGCGGCAGCAGGCGAGTGGCAGGCATCAAGCACTGGCGATAATATTTGCGACGTTGAGGATCTTGCGGTTGCACTTGTAAGATTTGACAATGGTGCAGTGCTCAATGTTGAAACAAGCTTTGACCTCCACGGAACGGGTGATAATTCAATTTCCATATACGGCACAAAGTCAGGAGCTCAGCTTGGTGAAAAGGTAAGATTTTTCTCCGACGTGGCAGGACATATGACGGACATCACTCTCCATGAGGAATCAGGTGCAGATTTCGGTGATATGTTTACAAACGAGATAAATCACTTTGTTGATTGCGTTAAGAACAGAAAGGCTCCTATCAGCACTGCGGATGACGGCATCATGCTTATGAAGATACTTATGGGTATTTACGAGTCCGCAAAGACGGGCCACGAGGTCATTCTTGACTGATAAGATCAAAATTTAACAAACATATAATGACGAACCGATTCTTAAAAGCTCAGTTTCTTTTCAAAAACATAAGGAGTCGGTTCGTTTTATTGCTTTTCAGGAGAATAAAAATGGATAAGCGGTTAGCAGGGACCGAAATTCTTAAGAAATATGCCGAATAGGACAGAAGCAAGGAATACGGCTGTAATAATGAATTTGTTTTTTATTCCGTCGTGCCTTTCGATGTTAAAATCACACTTGAAATTTTTATCGAGTTGTGGTACAACAATCACACTGCACAATTTAATGATATAAAACAGAATGTGCACAAGGAAGACTTTTAAGGGTCAAGGTGTACCCGTTTTCTATGTTTTTTGTTTTAAGATGATATGCACATATGCCGCAAAAAAACCACAACGGCTTTGATCTTTTTCAAAAGTGTTGTGGCTTTATTTGTTTGTCAGAACAGATCCGTGGACAAATATCTTGCTCCGGTATCGGGCAAAAGAACGACTATCGTTTTGCCTTCGTTTTTCTTTGCGATCTCCTTTGCCGCAAATATTGCCGCACCTGATGATATTCCCACCAAAATGCCGTCGGACTTTGCAACTGCGCGAGCTTCATTGTATGCATCCTCATTTGAAACGGGCATTATTTCATCGCATATCGATAAATTCAATGTTTCGGGAAGAAATCCCGCACCGATCCCCTGTATTTTATGCGGTCCTGCAACACCCTTTGTCAAAACGGGGGAGGAAAGAGGCTCAACGCCCACGACCTTTATATTTGGATCTTTGGATTTGAGGTATTCACCGACACCCGATATCGTTCCGCCCGTACCTATTCCTGCAACAAAAAAATCAATATTGCCGTCAGTATCATTCCATATTTCGGGTCCCGTTGTTTTTACATGCGCTTTTGGGTTTGCGGGGTTTGTAAATTGTCCCGTAATTATCGCTCCGGGAATGGAAATTTTTAATTCCTCTGCTTTTGCGATTGCACCCTTCATGCCATCAC
>CAYOGO010000020.1:0-10967 GCA_964403405.1 uncultured Lachnospiraceae bacterium
ACACACGACCTCTCTCCCCATGCAGAAAGCTGTCCTATTGCAGCTGCTCTGAATGTATCCGCAGCAGCTATCTGCACTGTCTTCTTTTCGGATATGAATTTACTTGCAAGCTTGCCGACTGTTGTGGTTTTGCCCACACCGTTTACGCCTATTACGGTTATTACAGCCGGATACTCAAGCTTTTTGCCCGTTTCTCCCTGCAAAAGGATCTCAAGCATTGATTCCTTCAGAATGGATATTATTTCCTCAGGCTCCTTTATTTCCTGCTCCTTGACCTTTTCCTTGAGTGAGTCTATGAGCATTTGAGTTGTGTCAACACCCACATCGGATGTTATAAGTATCTCCTCTATCTCATCAAAAAGCTCATCATCTATCTTTTTGAACGATTTCAGCACACTCTTTATTGAGTTTACGATGCTGTTTCTCGTTTTTGATATTCCTTTTTTTAATTTATCAAATAATGACATTTTTCCTCCAATACTATTGATCTGCCGCGACCGCATCCTCAAGTCTTACGGATACGAGCGACGAAACACCTTTTTCCGCCATGGAAACGCCGTACAGTGCATTGCTGGCTTCCATTGTACCCTTTCTGTGCGAAATGATTATAAACTGTATCTTTTCGTCAAATGACTTTATAAGATCCGCAAGCGAATAAACATTCTTTTCGTCAAGAGCAGTATCTATCTCGTCCAAAATACAGAACGGTGCAGGTCTGCGCTTGAGCAATGCAAAAAGCAATGCTGTTGCGATAAGTGCCTTTTCTCCGCCCGACATCAAGGATATATTCTGCAATTTTTTGCCCGGCGGCTGTGCTATAATATCGATTCCAGCCTCAAGTATATCGTCAGAATTACAGAGCTCAAGGCGTGCCGTCCCACCGTTGAACAGTATTTTGAACATTTCGGTAAAATACTCATTGATTATCTTAAATTCCTCATTAAAGCGTGCTCTCATTTCGGCTGTTATCTGAGCTATCAGCTTTTTAATGTCCTCACTCGCCGCAATAAGATCATCACGCTCCGAGCAGAGGATCTTGTATTTTTCCAATTGCTCACCGTACTGCTGTGGAGCCTCCGGATTTATTGCACCCATTCTCGTGATTTCTGACTTCAGATCCCTTATGCTCTTATTGAGTGACTCAATGTCTCCATCAATCCGTTCCGCCGCAAGAGCATCACCCAATGACACCTGATAGACCTCCCACATTCTGGATTGGAGATTGTCACTCTCCATTATCACCTTTGTCTTTTCCATCTCAAGATCATGCTTTTTGGCATTTATCTCATAAAGCAATGCCTCACAAGCACGCATCTCATCTTCTACTGCCTTTTTTGATCTCTCAAGCGATTTTAAGTCGTCCTCACAAGCCTGTAATACCTCGATCTCATTTTTTTCAGCCTCGTCACACTGTGCTATCTGCTTTTCGTGGGAATCAATATCGTCCCTGCACCTTGCAGCCTCAGCACAAATGACTTCATTGGCCGCCTCCAACTCCGATATTTGAGCAAGCCTTTCGTTTTTTCTTTGGATAAGTTCCTCCAATGATGCCGATATGACCTTAACCTTACTTTCACACTCAACAGTTTTGAGTCTGAGCTCAGTAAGTGCAAGCTCTGACTCCGTGAGTCTATGCTTTGATGACTGTTCCTTTGCGGAAAGCTCATCTAACCGAGCATTTACCGTTGCAAGGCTGAGCCTGCTCTTGTCAAGTGTTGCCTTAAGCTCTTGTATTTCAGATTCCGTGCGACCTATTTCATCCTTTACATTGCTCTGCTTTGCATCGCTTTGCTGCTTTGACTGTCTTGCCCTTTCCAGCTCCGATTCAGCAAACTCATATCCGCGCTTTGCAGTACTGAAATTTACGACTGCATCATGCTCGCTTGTCTGTTTCTCCGATAACCTCGTCTGCAATGCATCCCTCTTTTGTCTGCACAAAACGACCTGTGAATTAAGCGTTTTCAGCTCTTCAACATCGTTTTTCAATGCGATCTCAAGCTCATCTATCTCTCTTGAGCGTGAGAATACATTCGATATATTGGATCTACCTCTCGAGCCGCCCGAAATTGAGCCGTACGAATTTATAACATCTCCCTCAAGCGTTACTATTCTGAACATGTAACGACTTGCTCTTGCCATATTGATGGCACAATCCATATTTTCTGCTATAACGATCCTGCCGAGCAAGTTTTCCGCAATATTGGAATATACCTTATCATATTTTATGAGATCGACTGCAACGCCCAAAAAGCCATTCTGACGGAGATTTCTCAAGTCATTTTCGGATATACGTCTGCCCTGAACGGAATTCAACGGTAAAAATGTGGCATAACCAAGCCTGTTCTGCCTTAAATATTCTATTATTTTCTTTGCAGCCGTATCCGTTGTTGTAACTATGTTTTGCACAGCCGCACCCAAGGATACCTCTATTGCAGTCTCATATTTTTTATCTACTTTGATTATGTCGGAAACAGTACCTATAATATCGGTGGAAAACGACTTATTATCATTTTTGAGCCTCATTACCGCCTTTGTGCTGTTATTGAACGATTCCATGCTCTCACGCATCTCGTTCAGCGTTGCAAGCCTTGCTTTTTTTGATTCCGCAAGCTTTGCGGTCTTGTCCGCATCCGCTACTGCCCGTGAATACTCATCACAAACGGTCTTGTATTCATCAGCTATCTCCCTTGCGCGGAATCTTGCATCATTAAGCTCTTTTTCAAGCTTTGTTATCTCTTTTTTTGCAGCATCATACAAAAGCTCCGCCTCGGCCAACTTTTCGTCAAACTCACTTGTATCATCGCCGTTTGCAATACCATTGAGCATTTCGAGCCTTGTTGTAAGCTGTGCCAGCCTTAGCTTGTCGGCGTTTTCCGCATCAACACATGCTTGACGTGACTTTGCTGCCTCCGCCAATTCATTTGCAACCATGCCGTACAGGAATCTCAGCTCATTTACGGCATTTTCCTGCTTATTTACGCTCAAAAGCACCTCAGCATACTCTTTTTTTGCTGTCTCGTTGAGCTTTTCCTCGTTTTCTATCTGCTCCGCTGCAGCTTTTGACTCAGCGGTATACCTTACGATATTGTCCTCGTTTACCTTTTCGTTTATTTGAAGCTGTTGTACTCTTTCGCAAAGATATTTATGCTCGCCCTTCAGTCTTTCGGAAAGTCTTACGCTTTCAACTCTGTTCGCTCTCAGCTTTTTGCATTGCTCGCCTACCTGTGTATACCGTGCCTCCACAGATGACAGCTTTTCCTCTGCACGATTCCTTGCGGATTCATTCTGGTTTACATCATTATCAAACAGCTCTATCTGCTTTGATATTTTGTCCTCACGTTCCTTATAACGTTCATTGAGAAGAATAAATCTTGTAGTCTCACAGTTTTTAAGCACTGCAGCCACGCCAAGATACTTTTCTGCCTTTTCTGCCGCTGTTTTCAATGCAGGCAAACGACTTTCTATCTCATATATGAGGTCATTTGCCCTGGAAAGATTCTCATTTGTCAAAAAGAGGTGCTTTTCGGACTCCTCTTTTCTTGTCTTGTACTTCATTATACCTGCAGCTTCGTCAAAAATGTAACGTCTACCCTCAGGTGTCGCATTAAGCATTTCAGCAATTCTGCCCTGTCCGATTATTGAATAGCCGTACTTACCCACACCTGAATCAAGGAACAACGACGTGATGTCCTTTAGCCTGCACTCAGCCCCATTTATTCTGTAAAGGCTTTCGCCCGATCGATAGAGGCGCCGTGATATGAGCACCTCGTTATAGCTTATTGGCAATGCGCCGTCAGAATTGTCAAATGTAATCGACACCTCTGCAAAGCCGTTTGGCTTACGCTTATCCGAGCCCTTAAAAACAACATCGTCCATTCGGCTTCCACGGAGATTCTTTACACTCTGTTCTCCGAGCGCCCACATAACCGAATCGACTATGTTGCTTTTACCGCAACCATTTGGACCCACTATTCCCGTTATTCCTTTGTCAAACTCTATTACAGTTTTGTCCGAAAATGACTTAAATCCGTACAATTCAAGCTTTTTTAATTGCATGCGGTCAACTCCGTTCCTTTTTATTTGCTGAATTCAATGCCTTTATCGCCTCAGCTGCTGCTGCCTGTTCAGCTTCCTTTTTGCTCTTGCCCTCGCCCGTGCCAAGTATTTTATTGTCAAACACCGCCGCAACCTTATACACGGCATCGTGCTGCGGACCGATCTTATCCATCACCTCATACGTTGCCGATCTTGCATATTTATGCTGGAGCATCTCCTGAAGCTCCGTTTTGCTGTCACGCAATATCTTTTTTGAGACAATATCATGTATATTCTCAGTCAAAAGCCTCATTATTATCACCCTTGCCTGCTCCATGCCGCCGTCAAGGTAGACCGCCGCAATTATCGCCTCAATGGCGTCCGCCATTATTGACGGATTCATGCTTTCACCCGATGCCTCGCCCCTGCCGACAAGTATGTAATTCCACAATTCCAATTTTTTTGCCACAATGACCAGTGACTGCTCACATACTATCTTTGAACGGAATTTTGACAGTTTGCCCTCGTTCCATTCGGGGTACAGGTTATACAAATACTCGCTTATAACAAAATCAAGCACGGAATCTCCCAAAAACTCCATGCATTCATTTATATTTCTGTATGCTGTTATGTAATTCGGCTGGTTTCTGTATGAGCTATGTGTCAATGCTCTGTTCAGATTTGATATATCGCTGAATTTATAGCCTATTTTTGTTTCTATCTCATTTAACATTCTGTCTCTTGTCATATTCAAGCCCGGAATTCATCTTTCTTTATAAGTTTTTTCATTGCCGCGGTAAACGAGCCTTCTACCCATTAATTTCTCGCGGACACGCAATATTTTTGTGATCGGAGCCTCTTTTTTCGATATCGGATCAAGCAAAATACCGTCGATACCTGCTCTGCTTGCACCGAGCATATCACCATACAGCTGATCGCCTATCATCACTGTGGTTTCATTGTCCGCATTAAGGTATGCCAATGCCTCATCAAACGCTTTTTTTGACGGTTTTTTATGCTTTATTTCACACCATTTTGCACCAAGCGCCTCTGCCATTGTACGGCTTCGTTGCGTATTGTGATTATTGCTCAGCAAAAAGAGCACAAAGCCCCTGTTTTTTGCGGCAACCATCCATGCTTTAACATTGTCAGCCACATCCATGGAACGCCATTGCGTCAGGGTATTGTCTATATCAATCAGCGCAAAACGCTTTCCGTTCAAATATAAATTTTCGATATCAACATTTTCCAATGCCGTGGCAGTTGTGTATTTCAGCTTCATCCGTTCTCCCTACATCAGCAGATAGTCCGCAAAAAACGTTTACGTTTTTGTTTGCGTACATTATACCACAATCAAAAGCTAACGCTTTTGACCGTTACATTTTCGCTAAAGCGAAAATAATATTGTATTTATTATACCACAATCAAAAGCTAACGCTTTTGACCGTTACATTTTCGCTAAAGCGAAAATAATATTGTATTTATTATACCACAATATTGGCAAAAAGTACATACAAAATGTTGTACTGCGTGCAAAAAATCCATGATATGCGGTCTTTCCTCTCCCTTGCACTTCACAGAACAAGGGGCATGTCTTCTTTAGCGATACGCATCATTCATAAAAAACACTTGCACAGGATAAACAACAGCACCGTGGTGAACACCACGGTGCTGTTGTTGTTTACATCAGAAAGTATCTCTTATACTTTTCTTTTATTAATTAATTTGGTTATCTCCGGCAAAGCAACGCCAACAAGCGATACGCTCGCAACGCTGAGTCCCACAATGGAAATAGTCTTCCATGTGCCCAACTCGTTCTGCTGTGCCTCGTTAACCTTTTCAAGAGCATCAATAAGATTGTCGTAATCCCTATTGTCCCTCTCTATCTGATTCTTCAGATCTGTGAGCTCATCCGCAAGGCTTGCAAACTGTACCTTGAGTGCATCTATTGCCTCATTTATGGTTGCAATCATCTCGTCATGAGCCTTATCCATATTCTTAAGGCTTGTGATCTCGTTATTGATAACAGCGTCAGCCGCTTCAAGTGCATTTCTCAATGAGTTGAGCCTGTTTGTAACCTCGATCTGGTTATTATCGATAGCGTTCTGCAATTCCTGCTTTGCTGTGTTAAGGTTTTCCTGTACCTTATCTATCGCATTCTGCAATACGCCGTCAGCATCTTTCAGCGATTTCTCCAGCTCGGACATTCTGTTTGACATATCTCTTATGTCAGCCTTGATCAATGTATCTGCTGATTTATATGCCTTTGTCAATGAATCAACTGCCTTTTTCAATGCATCGGCGCTCGCCTTATTGCCGTCGGATATTGCCTTATTAAGTGCTTCCACAGCCTTATCAAGGTTTTCCTGCACCTCGTCAATAGCTAACCTCAATGCATTGTCCGCTTCCTTCATTGCCTTTTCAAGGTCCGTTACTCTGTCAGACAAAATATCTATGTTTGACTGAAGCACCGCATTCGCAGCCTCACTTGCCAATGTCAGATCATCAATAGCAGCCTCAAGCTCATCAGCTCTTGCATCGCCGTCCGATATAAGTCCGTTCAACTCCTCAACCGCTTTGTCAAGATTTTCCTGAACATCGCTTATTGCTTTTTCCAACAGATCTTCGGCAGCCTCAAGCTCCTTCTTAAGATCTTCAAGATCCGATTTTATAGCATCTGTAATATCGCCGTACTTTTTATCCAGAGCCTCGTCTGCAGCCTCATAAGCAGCTGTCAAGTCCGCTATCGCATCTGCCAAATTGCTGTCGCCTGCTTCTTCCAATACTTTTATTTTATCCTCAAGATCCTTACGAGCAGCCTCAATAAGTTTTCTTATCTCTTTTTCCTTAAGTGTCAGCACGCATGATGCTTCGTTTGAAGGCAAGCTTATTAATACAGGGTTGCCTTCATGCATGGATTTTACAATGACCGTTATGCTTGCCTGAGACAGCTTGTCGATATCATAGTAGAAACGATGTTCTTTTTCGCTGCCCGTATAGTCAACATAGCCCAAAAAGCTTTCTTTACCGTTGTCTGTTACAAGGTAAATATTGAACCTGCTGATGCTCGGACGGTTTGCATCCGCCTCCGGCGATGTCCATTTCAGCATAACGTGATTATCTCTATCAGACGGATATGTTGCCGTGAGGTCGTCAACCGGGAGAGGCAACGCGGAAATACTGTTCGGATCTACCGCATAACCTACAAACAATACGCCCGGGAAGAGATCCGTTGTTTTCCAGCCTATAAGCTTCCATCTGAAATTATATCCGTTTTCGTTGCTTGTTAAGTTCTGTATCTGACCTGCAGTGCTGGTTGTTTTTATAACACCTGTTGATACACCGCTTGATCTGAGGTAATCCATACTTGCCTGAACACCTGCAAAAGCACCGAATGATCCCCAGCCTGCACCGAAAAGAAGCTTCATGTTACATGATACACCTTCACTTACGGTCTCTGATGTCTCTTGCGACAATTCAACAGTATATTCCTGTCTTGACTTACCACTCGCATGGCCAAGCTGCATCCACGTTCCGTCATTAAGCTCGTAACCCTGTGCATAGGAGGACGTGTTGCTTGCATATTTATAAGGATTACCCTCATTATCCAAATAGTACTTGCCGATATTCTCATCAGATATGGTCTGCAAGTAATATGATGCGGAATTTATAGTACCTGCACCGTACATTTCGTTAAATTTCGTTGCAAAGCCGTTATATTCATCTATCGACATCTGCGTCATAACAGGGTATTGCGGTACACTGATAACCACTCCGCATTTTTCCCATACATCATTGCCGTTACGGTCAACACCTGTTAAAACATCGTAATAGTACAAATAAACAAGAGTTCGTCGTACTATTACCTGGTTTTCTTCGCCCGCCACAAACTCCGTTGTAAACGAAGTGGTAAGTGATTCGGTAAATTCCTCGGTAATACCGTGTGTAATGGTTTCCTCTACCTCAAGCTTTGCGGCAGGGGATTCAAGCTCGGCGGCAATTCCGACGCCCCATGAGAACTCATAACCCGTGGTCGTTGATTTTAAGTAGCTCTCGGTATAGCTGTACACGGTTTCGCTGTCGCCTGCACCAATATCCTTAAAATACGGAGCTGCCTGCAGTACAGCAATAACGTTAGGATCCGTATACATATAATCCTTGCTGTTGTACTTTGCAATAGTGCTGTCGTAGCCGTAGTCAACCGCTACAAGAATACAGCTGAGTGACTTGTTGCCATCACAGCCGTCCCACTCGTTCGAGTTATTAACTGTAGGAATTAAGCCTGTATCGGAGCGGACTTTGTATTGAGAACCATCCCAATACTTCTCTTCGACCCATTGTCCATTGTCGTTTTTCCTCAAAATAACTCGCTGGAAATAGTTCATATTGTTACCGTTTCTTTTATAGCCGACAATAAGAATAAGTGCTTCCTTTCCCTTGTTGCTTTGGTAGAAATTGCCAACTGCGGCGGAATGTATCCAAACCTCATTTACGTCTTCACCATAGACGCTTGTCACCAATGTGGAAAATTCGGACGGATTACACACCTGGGTGAAATAAGCGCCATTAGTGTCGTCCGGCTTCAGCTGGTAAAGATAACCGTTAAGGAACACATATTCCTTGGTATTTATGCCGTCGATCTGAACACACTCAACAGAGAACTGCTGCCAGTTCTTCTCATTCTTTCTTAACGAGTCACCCCCGCATATGGGCGAGGTGCCCGTATATTCACTTACCCACCTACCGGTCTTCAAATTTCCGGATTCGGAATCCCAATCATACCATACGTATGTTATCGAACCGTCATTTGTTAAATCTTGACATGTATTTCCTACAGCACGGAATCCCGCTGCAACTATCTCATTTGCACCATCACCGTCTATATCACCGATCGACACACCGGGTGACACCATAATGACATTTGAAGCAGAATTGTGTGATGAAGCAACTAAATATTTATATTCCGACGTCTGCATTGAAGATAATCTGTTTTTGCCTTTCTGTCCACCCAATACACATGCTAAAAATGGGTGATTTAATGCATTCAAATAAACATTATACATGCTAAAAGACATATTTTGCGTATATGAAACAATTACAAGGTCATCAATACCATCGCCGTTAATATCACCGCTTTCCATAGCAACACCCAAACGGTCTCTGACGTAACCGGTGGTAGTGCATAAATACTGGTCGGGGTGCAAAAAAGGGGCATTGGCTGTACCACCAAAACCACTTCTATTTAAGTTACCGCTAGTACGCTGCCAGCTGTAATCAATACCGGATTTGTTGTACTCATACCAAATTTCCACAAGGTTAGTACCGTCCCATACTACAAGGCTGTCACTGCCGTCACCATCATAATCACCTGCCGTGATCTGGAAAAAGTTCTTTGAGTCTACGGTATCAAGACCGCCATCTGCTGAAATCCACAGGAAACCTCCTACGGTAATCTGTACCGAGCCAACCACCTTACATTCATCCGCATCAATTATAACAACTCTTGTCTCTTGATTAGTATAGTCATCTTTACCACCGGCAGTATACAAGCCCAATACCGCAACATAGTTTTTTCTGCCACAGCCCATCGGGTCAAATGCAACGCCCTGGGCATACTGAAGCTTGTTCAAATAGCCGTTGGGATCATCCACACCTGTCTGCTTGTAACCGTTTTGCAATGCTGTAACGTTACTATCTGTAGAGTTTTCGACATATCGGAAAAGGTGTTTACTTTCAACCTTGTTGTTGATTGATACAAACTCAAAGATCTCATTCTTCTGCAACAAATTAACAACATCACTGCCGTTAAGTCCGTAAGGGTTACTAGAGCTGTCGTTAAAGCCGTTAGGCGTAGTTACGTTGGCGTTTTCCATATCGTTAAGCAGTTCTTCTCCCGTTTTGTCTTCATCTACGAATGGTGTTATCACTACAGGTTCGTCTACAAACTCGATTATAGTATATGCATACGCAAATTCCGTAGATATCAAGCTGAATAACATACACACTGCCATCAACACCGTAATAAAACGTTTCATCATAGATACCTCCTAAAAAATATTTTTTTGTTCAACATACAGTTATATGTCAAACATGTTCTTAAACAGAACTCTTATTAAAGCACCGAGCAGTAAACGCAAGCGCTAAGCAAAACAAGCATTGACTGTTTTTGCCAAATCTGCTCACAGATAATCATCAAGCAATTCGCATACGGCTGCTCCAACCTAAAAGAGCTCTCCGTACTCAATATATTTTTATTGCGTACACTTGATACATAAATATGTAGTCCGCCGACTTAGCTTCTGCCGATATTCTTGCTTGTTCCTACTCGTTTTTTCTCCCATGCTTTAATTGACCATTTTATCAATCAGTCGATTATATTATATCATACTCACAAAAAAAACGCAATACTTTATTACAATTATTTTTTGTATTTTTTGTAAATTATTCGGCATATCAATATAAAACATAATACGGAGCAGCAATACTGATCTGCTCCGTACTTTCTGTCATATTTTTATGCTTTTAACTGTATATCCTGCCTTTTTTATGTTGTGCCATATCTTTTTTTGCGGCAATTTCCCGTTATATTTTACATCTACGGTTTTTGTTTTGTAATCCGCCCTTGCAAGGGATATACCCTTTATCTCCTCAAGCGTTTTTTTGACTCTTGCCTCGCAATGCTCGCACATCATGCCTTCCACCAAGAGCTGTGCAGTCAATTCTTCGGCAAGATCGGCTTTTTGAGTCCTTTTCTTTAAAAATTTATTTGTATTATGAATATTAAACAGATTCAGCCGCAATGCATTCGTCACAACACAAAAGCTCGAAAGGCTCATTGCAAGCGATCCAAACATGGGATTCATTTTCCAGCCGAACAAATTGATCCACACACCTGCCGCAAGCGGTATACCGATGGTATTGTAAAAGAACTG
>CAYOGO010000021.1:0-1874 GCA_964403405.1 uncultured Lachnospiraceae bacterium
GGGCAAAGGTTATGAATCACAACGGAAAGGATCCCTCATGGCTCAACAGAGACAGGTTTATTCTCTCTGCAGGTCATGGTTCAATGATGCTGTATTCGTTGCTTCATTTGTTCGGATACGGTCTTACGATCGAGGATCTCAAGGGCTTTCGTCAATTCGGCAGCAAAACACCGGGTCACCCCGAGTACAAGCACACTGTAGGTGTTGAAATGACAACGGGTCCGCTCGGTCAGGGCTTGTCATCTGCAGTCGGCATGGCTATTGCGGAATCACACCTTGCAGCAGTGTTCAATACGGATGATTACAAGGTGGTTGATCATTACACATATACACTTTGCGGTGACGGCTGTCTTATGGAGGGTATAACATCTGAGGCTTCGTCATTGGCAGGATCACTCAAGCTCGGTAAGCTCATCGTGCTTTACGATTCAAATAATATCACCATTGAGGGCTCAACGGATATAGCATTTACTGAGGATGTTGCAAAGAGGTACGATGCTTACGGTTGGCAGGTAATAAGTGTGGCTGACGGTAATGACATAAAGGCAATAGAGAATGCAATTCTTGAGGCTAAGGCTGAAACACAGAAGCCGTCCATCATCATTGTAAAAACAAAGATCGGTTACGGTTGTCCAGCAAAGCAGGGTAAGGCTTCCGCACACGGTGAACCCCTCGGCGTTGATAATATCAAGGCTATGAAGGAATTTCTCGGTTGGAATTATGAGGAGGAGTTTTACGTTCCTCAGGAAGTACGAGACAACATGGCGGAGCTTATTGCAAAGGGTGAAGCAAAGCAGGCAGCATGGGAGAATATGTTTGCTGAATACTGCATAAAATATCCGGAAAAGGCAGAGCTTTGGAATAAGTATTTCAACAATATATTGCCCGATGATCTCATAAATAACAGCGATATTTGGGATTACGAGATAAGCGAGGCTACACGTGTTACATCAAGTGAGATGCTTAATCGTGTTGCAAAGCTCGTTCCGAATATAATGGGCGGTGCGGCAGATCTTGCACCGTCAACAAAAACGATAGTAAAAGGCAAGGGTGATTACACTGCAGATTGCAGAGAAGGCACAAACATGCACTTCGGTATAAGAGAGTTTGCTATGGCGGCTATTGTAAACGGCATGGCGCTTCACGGCGGATTGCGTCCTTATGCGGCAACATTCTTTGTGTTCAGTGATTATATGAAACACTCAATGCGTTTGTCCGCGCTTATGGGCTTGCCCGTAACATATGTGCTTACTCACGACAGCATAGGCGTTGGTGAGGATGGCCCCACACATGAACCGATAGAGCACCTTGCGTCAATAAGATCGATACCTAATTTTATAGATTTCCGTCCTGCGGACTCAAGAGAGGTCGGTGCGGCGTGGTATGTGTCACTCACGGAAAAGGATTCTCCGATAGGTATGGTCCTTACAAGACAAAAGCTTCCGTTGCTTGACGGCACGGGCAGGGGTGCACTTAAGGGTGCATATGTTGTGAGTGACAGCAAAAAGGAGATCCCGGACATTATTCTCATGGGTTCTGGCTCAGAGGTTCATCTGCTTTACGAGGCAAAGGAGATACTTGCAAGCAAGAATATCGATGCAAGGATCGTCAGCGTACCTTCATTTGCTCTGTTTGAAAGACAAAGCAAGAAATATAAGGACAGTGTTTTGCCCGGCAATGTAAGAGCAAGACTTGCTGTTGAGGCGGCATCACCCATGGGCTGGCACAGGTATGTGGGCATTGACGGCGATGTTGTTGCAATGGAAGGCTACGGTGCATCGGCTCCTTTTGCCAAATTGTTTGATTTTTATGGCTTTACGGCTGAAAATATTGCTGCAAGAGCAGAAGCTTTATTAAAATGAGCTGTTTTGGCG
>CAYOGO010000021.1:1884-10765 GCA_964403405.1 uncultured Lachnospiraceae bacterium
GACTGCAAGGTCCGCTTTGCTGTATATGAATTTTACTGTAAAAAAGTATGAAGAGTTGACGCTTGATGAGCTGTATGACATTATCAAGCTGAGAATAAATGTGTTTGTAGTCGAACAGAACTGCCCGTATTACGAGCTTGACGATAAGGACAAGGGCGCGTATCATGTATTTTGTGTTGAAAACGGACAAATGATCGCATATTTGCGTGTGCTTGACAAGGGAGTATCGTTTGATGAGGTGTCGCTTGGCAGAGTGATCTCAATCAAAAGGCGTTGCGGTCTCGGCACGGAGCTACTTAAGGCAGGTATTCACACTGCGGTCGAGAAATACGGAGCGGACAGCATAAAGATAGAGGCACAGACATATGCCAAGGATTTTTACGAGGGAGTGGGCTTTATAAGGGTCTCCGATGAATTCATTGAGGATGGTATCCCACATATTCTGATGAGGCTGGATATTACGGAGTAATGTATGGATTTTATCATAATTTTTGCGGCAATGGCAGCAAATGTGATTACGGCAAGAATTTTTAAGCCTTACACGCATTGGATCATTGCGATCTTTAACGATATTTCAGAATATTTCGGCAAAAAAACGTATAAAAAGGCATCACGTATCGGAGCATTCATAACAATAGTGTCAGCCGTGTTGATATGGCTGACATCGGATCTCTTGATTGCGGCGCTGTCGAGCGGATCATATATATACAGGTATATAATATATGCACTGACTGTTTATTTTACAGTCTGCATAGGGCAGACTGTCGGTGTTTTGTCTGAATTGTCAAAAAATGTATCCAACGCAGAGCACACTGAAAGTCTCATGAAGGAGTTTTTTGTAACGGGTTTCAAAAAGCGGGATGAGATGAACCAAAAAAGGCTCATTGTCAGGGCTCTCGCACGTGTTTTGGCGGAAAAGATAGTAATGCCGCTGTTGCTTATAGTTATATTCGGTCCACCGGTGACGCTTGTATATGCGTTTGTCAACACATTGGCAAGATCGGACATGAGTGAAAACGTAAAAAGGCACGGCTTTGTGGATCTTGCAGTTAAGCTGAATAACATAGTGTCCGTGCCGGCGTATGCGGTGTTGTCGCTTGCACTTTTTGCCGCAAATTGGGTATTAAGTGTAAAGTCGGACTGCAAGGGGCTCAAGCTTTATGAAAAATGCGAAAAAAGGCTGCTGTCATTTGATAAAGACAGAGCTTTGACAAAGACGTATGTGACCATATTAAAATCGATCATCATAGGGATGGCTTTTGTGCTGTTCATCGCACTGCTGTGTGCATATATATTTGTTCAAGCAGTTTTTGCGGGAATGGGACTTGATGATTATATAGATAATTGGAATAAAGGCGCATCGGAGTAAAATATGAGTTATTTGTTTATAGTCTTGGTATTTTTGTTAATTGTCATAAATACTAAGACAAAGAGAAAAAAGCAAGTTGAAGTACTGAAAAGAATAAGAAAAGGGAGAAACAAGATCATGAATGGTGATATGCTTAAAGCTTATATAGGGAAAGAATGTGTTGTATATGTGCTTGATAAGTATGTTTCAGGTACTGTGGAAGCTGTAAATGATAATTGGCTCAACATAAAAACACAGGATGGACTTGAAATGATAAACATCGAGTATATAGTAAGAATAAAGGAATATCCGCTGGATAAGAACGGTAAGAAAAAATGGCTCGTGGATTGGTAAAAAAATTTTCGCTTATGATCGCCGTGGTTGCGTTACTTTGTGCGGCATCCGCTTGTGGACCGCAGACATCGCCCACGCACGGTGTGACAGAAACGGTGTTTGCAACGCCTGCACCATCAGTTTATGATACATTTGAAAGCGGAATAGGAAATTATTCATTCAATGCGGCATTATTTGCGGAAAAGGCCGTGTACAAGCTGAAGACCTCATCATATGTTGCGAGTCTGAACGCACAACAGTCAGCATATTACAATGAGCTGCTCATGATGAGTAAAATGCTGAAGATTGATCTTTCCGTATTGAGAGAGATAGACATGCTGGACACGAACGGTGATTATGATGATAGGGCGGACGGCAAATTGCTCGTGAGCGGATATGACGGCTACAAGATATTTCAAAGATCAGGTATAAAATTCGGCTATACATCACAGGGGCATACATCTCAAAGCATGACGGGAACTTTCTCGTTTGATGAAATGTATATGACGGTGCAGATACACGAAAAGCTTAACAGCAGTGTTTCCGCAAATACGACTGCCGAGATAATAATGCTTGATAACGAGGACATCATTGTCAGATATTCAAAAAATGTTTACAGCGACGGGCAGACAACATCAAAGATAATGTATATTATTTCAAAAGATGATTCGTGCGAAATTGCGTATTACGAAGGCAACGGCGATACGTCGAGATTTGTATCACTTGATAAATTGACAAATTATTCTGTGAATACAGTTTCGTTTGGCGTTGGCACCGTGATAAGCTTCGATATAGTAAAATAATCATAAAAAAGGGAGAATATTATGGCAAACCCAATAGTTGAATTGAATGTAAAGGATTTTGGTAAGATCACACTGCAGCTTTGCCCCGATCAGGCACCGATATCTGTAAATAATTTCTTGTATCTTGTGCAGAACGGCTTTTATGACGGACTTACATTTCACAGAGTGATAAGCGGTTTTATGATACAGGGCGGTTGTCCCAGAGGTAACGGCACAGGAAACCCCGGCTGGTCGATAAAGGGTGAATTTAAGGCAAACGGTGTTGACAACGGCTTGAAGCACAAGAGAGGTGTTCTTTCCATGGCAAGAGCACAAAATCCTGATTCCGCAGGATCACAGTTTTTTATAATGCATCAGGACGCTCCGCATCTTGACGGCATGTATGCTGCTTTCGGCAAAGTGACGGACGGCATAGAGGTAGTGGATGCCATTGCGCAGGTTGAAACAAGCAGATTTAATGACATGCCGAAGACACCCGTTGTTATAGAATCCGCAAAGGTGATAGATCTTGACGGTGTAGAGGTCACAAAGCCTTGAACTGACAGCTTATATATACTTGAGTGAGAGCTTGAGCATTGATATGACGGCAAACGTAAAAGCCCCTGCATCGTGCAGGGGCTTATTTGATCTTATTTGTGCATTAAAACAAAGTGTCCGCAAGGCTTGTGCCACTGATATCGCTTTCTACATGCAGAATGTCGCATATTGTCTTGCCGATATCGCAAAAACCGATTCTTGTGCCTAAATTTTGAGGCTTAACTGTATTGCCGTATATCAAAAGAGGTACGCATTCCCTTGAATGGTCGGTGCTTTGCTTGAATCCTGGGTCGCAACCGTGATCGGCAGTTATAATGAGTATATCGTCATTTTTGAGATATGAAATAAAATGTCCGAGCCATTTGTCAAAACTGCTTATTGCACAGGCGTACCCGTCAATATCATTTCTGTGTCCGTACATCATATCAAAGTCCACAAGATTTACAAAGCATAGACCATTGAAGTCGTTTTTTGCGATATGATCGATTTTGGTCATTCCGTCGACATTTCCGCTTGTAGCAAAATGTTGTGTGATACCTCTGCCTGCAAAAATATCGTTTATTTTACCTACCGATATGACATCAAGTCCTGCTTCCGCAATAAAATCAAGCATTGTTTTTTGCGGAGGCACAAGAGAAAAATCGTGGCGTCGGGGAGTTCTCGTAAAATTATTGATGTCGCCCGTAAACGGGCGTGCAATTACTCTGCCGACGCTGTGCTTTCCCGTGAGGATTGATCTTGCTGTCCTGCAGTAGTCATATAATTCCTCAACGGGGACAATGTCCTCGTGGGCTGCTATCTGGAATACGCTGTCGGCGGATGTGTAGACAATGAGATCGCCTGTTGCTATGTGTTGTTGTCCGTAATCCCTTATTACCTCTGTGCCGGAATACGGTTTATTGCACAGTACACCGTGACCCGTTCGACGTGAAAAAACATCAATGATCTCATCGGGAAAGCCGTTAGGGTATGTCGGCAAAGGAGTAGCGGACACGATACCGCCTATCTCCCAATGACCTATTGTCGTATCCTTACCAGATGAAAGCTCAATTAGTCTTCCGTACGCGGCATTTGGTGTATTGATACTTGCACCGCATCGAACGCCGTCAATATTAAACAGACCCATTTTACGCATGCTTTCAGCACAAAACCTGCTTGATGCGGATATTGAAGAAAGTGTATTTGCACCAAGATCGCCAAAGACAGCTGCATCGGGTGCATCACCTATTCCAAAGCTGTCAAGCACGATAAGAAAAACTCTCTTTATCATATCAACCTCTGGGGATGAGTGTCGGCAGGTATTCGGCGTCAACAGCCGTTTGAAGTGCAAGCTCCATCATTTTAGTGAATGTTTTTTCACGATCGACAGCATCAAGTCCCTCAAAGGGCTCGTATACAGTGTCGGAAATGGTGCATATTGCAAGGGCACGCATACCATGCCTCATGGCAGTCCAATAAAGTGCGGCGGCTTCCATTTCAACTGCAAGACAGCCCATTTTATCCCATGTTACCGAAGCGTGCACATCGTCGTAAAATGTGTCTGCCGAGAATAAGCTTCCGACATGTGTTGATATCGACATCTTATCCGCATTTTTCTTAGTGATGTCGAGCAGCTCGTAATTACATATGGGGCAGACCGTACCCGGCATTTCGTATTGTGCAGCAAAGTTTGAATTTGTGCAGGCACCCATACCTATGACTATATCACGTAGCTTGATGTTTTTGTTTATTGCACCTGCACTGCCTATTCTTATGATATTCTGTACTCCGAAAAAATTGAACAGCTCATAGCTGTATATTCCCATTGACGGCATGCCCATACCGCTTGCCATTACCGAAACCTTTGTGCCGTTGTAATATCCTGTGTAACCGTTCACGCCACGTATATTGTTTACGAGTACGGGGGAGTCAAAATAATTTTCCGCTATAAATTTAGCTCTTAAAGGATCGCCGGGCATGAGAACCGTTTTTGCAAAGCCGAGCTCCTCGTCAAGAAGAGCAATATGAGGTGTTTTGTTTGACATTTTGTTACCTTCCTTACATTGTGTGATGAATATTTGCCGTATAATCAGAGATCTTACCCGTGTAAACTATATAATTGCCGAATTTAGAATAATAATCCATGGGTTTTGTGACCTGCGGCAGGCAAGAATCCGACAGAACATGGCTTTTTACAAGCGCCGCTCTGACAAATTCCGAGCAGTAATACTTGTTCTTTCTGCTGGACCGCTTATTGAACGCGGCGAAAATTACGCCTCTGAGATTGTATTTGTACGATTTTCTGTTGGTATACAAAAAATTGATAAATGATCTTACTTTATTGTAGCTTGCTTCATCGGTGGGCAGCTTGATCACACATATTTCCGTGTTCGGAAATCGACCGTAAACGCCCCTGTCTGTGTATTCCTTTATAAAGCCACCCGGCAGAGGCAGGTATTTGTGTAACCTGGCAAAGGAGTACATTTGAGTGAGGCTTTCGTTCAGCGAAAGCGATGCATGAGTATACCTTCCCCCTGTGAATTTTTTTATAATTATTGACGGTATTGTAGGTGTACGTGCAAGAATTATATATATATTTTGTTCATTATCCATTTTGGACCTCTTTATCAATAATATACTTGTAAAAAGGGTGACCTTGTTAAAAAGTCACCCAATAAAATTATTTTTGTACTCTTGTAACTTTCATAAGTGACATCTGACCCGGTGCAAAACACTCGGTGCCGCAATTCATATCGCCGCTCTTGCCGTTACGCACGCATTTTGTGTCAAGCCTTTCGCCGTTAAAATAAACTGTTTCTACCTTTTCAACATTCTCGGAGAATGAAATGCCGATATGACCTGATTTGTGCTGATCTGTATTGAGAAGCACAACATAATCATAGCCATCGTCACCCTTGAAGAATGATACCATACCCAGACGACCCGTTACATTTGAAACGAGATCGTTACAGCCGGGAACAAAGTACTTGTAATTGCCGTAGCTTACGCCGAAGCCGTAGCTTACCTGATGATCGAGGTGTGCAAAAATCTCGCCGTAGTGGATATTGAATTTTTTCTGTACTCTTGCAAGATCGTAATAATGAATTGTCTTCAAGCCAAATTCGTCGATCGGTGAGCCTCTGTAATCGCCTGCAACGAGCTTGTCATAAAGTCTGAACCATACAATACCTTTGCAGCCGCAGGCAACACATGTGTTGAGCTGCCAGCGGTAGTCATCCTCAGTGGGGATCCTGTAATATTCATGTGCGCTTGAGAGCATTGTTGCCCATATATCGGCACCTGCTGCCTTTCCCGCATCGGTGAACACCCCAAGATTGTGGAAATGCTCATACATGCCGGAATCGTCCTGCAATAATGCAGCATAGTCACCAAAGCCTATTATATCCGTACCCGATGTGTTGACAAAATCACGGCACCAATCCGTAATGGTTTCATCGCCGTGCAATGTCATTCTCTCCGTACGCTCAATGCTGCCCATGTTTGTGTAAACACGCAGATGCGGCATCATTTCTCTTAAAATTCTTACGCCCTGGAAGTATTCGGCATGGTTTGATCCCGGTTCTTCACCGACATAAATACCGTAAATTGACGGATGATTGCCGTATTTCTCGTTAAATTCGTTGATCTGTCTTCTGTATGTTTCCTCGCCCTTGTAATAATTGCCGAGGAAGAGCTGTCCAACCTGTATAATGAGCTGTACGCCTAATTCCTGTGCATCATTGAGCATCTGCAAGAACTTTTCGTGAAGCTCACTGCTGCTGTTCATGTCAAACATAGGTGCGTTTGGTGTTGTCATGCCGCATTCAACCCAATCTCTGAGCATCTGCGGCTTATAATCTTCAAATCGGTTATAATTCCAAAATGTAATATGAATTCTGTCTGCCATAGCTGTTATCCTTATTGTTTTATGATATGTGAGCACAGCTCACTTATATGTATATATTTTAGCATAAATATGAGGAATAGTCAAGAAGTATTGATTTTTATGACCGGAATAAAGCTTTTTACTTATTTTGAATAAAAAATAATTGCAAATGATCGACGTTTGTAGTATAATATATAAGGGAAATTTTGTATTAACTTTTTCCTGAGCATTGAATAAAATCTACAAGGAGAACATATACGTATGAGAAAAACAAAGATAATCTGTACAATAGGTCCTGCAAGTGACAATGAGCCGATACTTACGCAAATGTGCAAGGAAGGCATGAATGTAGCTCGTCTGAATTTTTCGCACGGCACTCATGAGGAGCACAAAAAGACGATAGAGCTTATTAAGTCTGTACGTGAAAAGCTCAACATGCCGATAGCAATAATGCTGGATACAAAGGGCCCCGAATACAGAATAAAAACATTTGAAAATAAAAAGGTTACTCTTTCAGACGGTGACAGGTTTACATTCACAACTGACGATGTCATTGGTGACGAAACAAGGGTTTCTGTATCATACAAGCATCTGATAGATGAGCTCTCCGTGGGTGACAGGGTACTTGTCAACAATGGTCTTGTTGTATTTGAGGTCGAAAGCATAGAGGGCAGCAATGCACATTGCAAGGTCATTACGGGTGGCGAAATATCCGACAGAAAGAGCATGAGCTTTCCAAATAAGGTGCTTGAGCAGGAGTACCTCAGCGAGCAGGACAAGTCAGATCTCCTTTTCGGTATAGAAAATGACGTTGACTTTGTTGCAGCATCATTTGTGTCCAATGAAAGGGATATTGCATCCATAAGGGATTTTCTTGATGAAAACGGCGGAAGCGACATTGACATAATTGCAAAGATAGAAAACAGAGCAGGAGTTAACAATATTGAAGATATATGCAAGATAGCCGATGGTGTAATGGTTGCAAGAGGTGACCTCGGTGTGGAAATTCCTTTTATCGAGGTTCCGTCGGTACAAAAGTATCTTATAAAAAAATGTCGTCTTTTGGGCAAGCGAGTTATCACTGCAACTGAGATGCTTGAATCGATGATACATAATCCGCGTCCCACAAGAGCGGAAATATCAGATGTTGCAAATGCCGTGTATGACGGTGCATCAGCCATAATGCTTTCGGGAGAAAGTGCGGCAGGAAAATACCCTGTTCAAGCAGTACACAATATGGCTGAGATAGCACGATTTACGGAGCAGAGCATAGATTATAAAAAATTGTTTTTCTCAACGGATTTTAAGATAAAGAATAATCTTGACGCAATATCTCACGCAACATGTGCCATGGCAATAGATGTTGACGCAAGATGCATTGTTGTTAATTCAAAAAGCGGACAAACGGCACGCATGGTGAGCCGATTCCGTTCACCCTGTGATATACTTGGTACAACAACGACGGAAAAAGCATGGAGAAAGCTCAACATGAGCTGGGGTGTTACCCCTGTTTTGTGTGAGGAATATAATTCCATTGAGGTAATGTTCTTCCAATCATTGAATATGGCAAAGAAGGCTTTTAATCTCAAGTCCGGCGACAATGTCGTTCTCACAGGAGGTCAGATAAACGGCACTCCGGGAAATACTAATACAATAAAAGTTGAAACTGTAAAATAATAGGTAATAATATGAAAATAGTATTGCAGGATCTTACTAAAAAATTTCCAAACAGAAATAAAAAGCAGGGCAGTGACGTCATTGCGGTGAATAATTTCAATTTTGAAATACCGGACGGAAAGCTCATTGCATTGCTTGGACCGTCGGGCTGCGGTAAAAGTACAACATTGAACCTTATATGCGGTCTTATAAAGCCGACGGAGGGCAGAATCTTTTTCGGAGATGACGATGTTACGGATCTTCCACCCGAAAATAGAGGGGTAGGAATGGTGTTCCAAAATTATGCGTTGTATCCGCATATGACGGTAAAACAGAATA
>CAYOGO010000022.1:0-10598 GCA_964403405.1 uncultured Lachnospiraceae bacterium
TTATTGTCATCGGGATCCTTGGGAATAAGATACTGCATAAGCTCCTCATCCGAAGCCTCTATCGTTTTTTTTAATTCCTCGTATTCCGCTTCAAAAAGTGCCTTCATTTCGGGGTCGGTCTCCGTTTGCAACATTTCCATTGCATCATTGCACTCCTTGCACATTCTTTTATGTGCCTTTATTTTTGTTGCAATCTCGTAAAGCTCCGAATGCTCCTTTGTGTACTTTTGCCATTCGTCACGCTTTTCGATAATGCTCGGATCCGATATAAGCTGCTCCAATTCTTCAAAGCGCTGTTCTATTCTGTCAAGTTTTTGCCGTATAGACATAAATTCATCCCCTGTATTCACAAATTATAACTCTGTCGTTTCCGCCGTAATCTTTCACGCACTCTATATTCACATACCCTGCATCACTGAACAGAGTCTTAACGCTTTCCCTTTGATCGTACCCGATCTCAACAAACAATCTGCCGCCGCAAAAGATATGCTTTTTTGCATCCCTTGCTATTATACGGTAAAAATCAAGTCCGTCACAGCCCCCGTCAAGAGCCATATGCGGCTCATGGTCCTTTACCTCCTTTTCAAGCTCATCGATCGTTTTTGACGGAATATACGGAGGGTTTGAGGTAATAACATCATAAACGCCGCAATTTTCAAGCATATCCGACAGTATCGTCTCAATATTTACGTTATTCAGCTGTGCATTTCTTTTTGCAATACACAGTGCATTTTGGCTGATGTCCGCACATGTAACACTGCTGTTTTTTGCAAGGCAGGCAATGCTTATGCCGATACAGCCACTGCCTGTACAAAGATCAAGCACACTCACGCTTCTGTCAAGCCCCTTTATGTAATTCAATGCATGCTCGCACAATATCTCAGTATCCGCTCTGGGAATCAGCACATCAGGGGTAACGATAAACGGTCTTCCCATGAACTCCCATGTACCCGTAACATACTGTATTGGCTCACCCTTTTGCACTCGCTCCAATATGCATCTTAATTCACGCTCCTCTGTTCCGCTCAGATCGTACCCGATTATCATTGATGTTCGGCAGTCCCTTTTTGTTACATGCTCAAATGCAATTGCAAAAATGATGTCGCACTCGTATTTTTCCTTCCCGGGAATTACAAAATCATTTCTCAGCGTCCGAAGATCCATCTTCAATGACCTCATCAGCTGTGCTTTCCACAGGCTCGTCGTCGGTATTGTCAACATGCTCGCCCAACAGGGTCTTAAGCGATGCAATGCCTATCTCTATCTGCTCGTCGTCGGGCTCCGCAGTTGTTATTCTCTGCAAAAGCATTCCCGGCACGGACAATGCTCTTACCACCTTGCTTTTACTCTTACCCGAAAAGCGTATTATCTCGTATGATATGCCTGCAACCATCGGCAAAAGCAGTATTTTGTACAGCATTCGCAATGCAACTCTTTCCCACGGAATAAATGAGAACAGCAATATACTGACAAACATTACGTAAAAAATGAACGATGTTCCGCACCTCGGATGTATTCTGGAATTCCTTCTGACGTTTTCTACTGTTACCTCCTCGCCGGATTCGTAACAATTTATGGTTTTATGCTCCGAGCCGTGGTACATAAACACTCTTTTTATGTCCTTTTGACAGCTCACCAACACGATATATGCAGTAAAGATACATATTTTTATTATGCCCTCGATCAGGCTCAACAAAATACTGCTGTCTATGATATTCTTAAACAGACCTGTGACAACCGTCGGTATGAATGTAAACAAAAATAAAGCAAGGCATACACCCAAGACTACGCCGACTCCTATTACCACATCGTCTACCTTTATATGCAGCTTTTCGGATAAGAACAGCTCAAATTTTGACGGCTTATACTCCTCGGCAACATCGCCGCCCACGACCTCTGCCGAATCCATCAATGTCTTAAAGCCGACAAGCAAAGAATCTATAAACGAGACCACGCCCCTTATTACGGGCAGCTTGAAGAATTTATTACGCTTTGATACTGATTCCGTTTGTTTTTTTGTAATATGTATTTTACCATTTGCAAGTCTGTTGGCTATGGCAACGTTGCCCGTTTCGCCGTCCCTAAGCATAACGCCCTCAAGCACAGCCTGCCCACCTATGTTTTTTTGTGACATAAAACCTCCTTATATTTAAAAAACGCAGATCGAAGTTTTTCCCCCCAACCTGCGTTCCTATTACTGTCTAAAGAATTACTTGATACCGTAACGCTTCTTAAACTTATCTACACGACCACCGGTATCAATAAGCTTCTGCTTACCCGTGAAGAACGGATGGCACTTAGAGCAAATATCAATACCCATCTCAGACTTTGTAGACATTGTTTCAAACGTATTTCCACATGCACATTTAACTATGCACTTTTGATAAACCGGATGAATTGATTCCTTCATAGCTTTTCTCCTTCGACTTATTATTTGTACTTACACAACATAGCTAATTATACCACAGATATTAAAATATTTCAATAGGCAATCGTATCAATTAACAAATTGTACACAATTCCAGCTATATTTATCAATAATTCTTGTTGTGGTAGCGGCTCTCGTATGTTTTGATAGAATGTTTATTAACAAGTTCTGTGGAAAGCTCGGACCACTTTTCTGTTCTCTTTTCTTCCTCAAGAGTTTCCTTTATCTTGTCGTAAAGCTCACCGCCAACCTCGTACTCATGTGTAACGGACTGGAATCTTCCGTAGCACTTAGCTATGACATATGTTCCATTCTCCGTATAAAGAGCACCCGTTGTCTTACCCGTTGCCAATGAAAGAAGCTTTGTATCGATTTCACCCTTGAGACCTGTTGAACCGCCCTTGTAGAGCTTTTGTTCTTCGTCGGACTTTATAAGGTCTTCTTCCTTAACTCCGCAATTCTCCTTGAGGTATTCATTTGCTTCGTCAATGATATCCTCAAACTTTTCGCCCTTGTCAAGCCTTGTAACAAATTCATCAGCACGCTTTTGTGCCTGCTCCTTCATATATGTCTCAGCCTTTGTCTTATCACTCTCAAGCAGCTTTTCGTACTCCTTCATTTCTTCCTCTGTGAGAGAAATGGTGATGTACTTATATGTTACACCGCTTGGCTCGTAAACAATGATCTCGGCATCCATATTAGGAGATGCAGTCTGGTCGTCCTTAAGCTCGTTATAACGCTTTTCTATTTCCGCATCCGTTGCAACAAGATCGCTCATAAGGAATTTCTTGTATCTTTCAAGTCTGTACGACTGAGCAACGTCGTCTATATAATCATCTTCTGTGATACCCTCGTCAGTAAAGTAGTCATTATAATAATCCTTTGCCTCCTGGAGATAATCACGTCCGCTGTCTTCCTCTTCATCTTCTTCCTTATACTGGTCAGCAAGCTTTTGAAGCTCTTCCTCGTAATCCTCACGTGCCTTTTCGCGGTCATCGTCATTCACAAAGAATTCTGCCTCATCCATTTCGATCTCAAAGATTTTCTCACGAATAAGTGTATCAAGGCACTGATCCCTTACCTCGTTGGTAACGCTGATTCCGTAAGCTGCGTACATCATTGAGTAGTAGCTGAATATCGGCAAATAGTCCTTCTTCAATATCTTATGCTTACCATCTATCGTTGCAAGCACTATATTGTTATTTTTTTCTTCATTTATTTGTACGATGCAGCCTGAGGCTGAAGCAAGAATACAACATGTCAGCAGAATTGCCAACAAAGCTTTAATTTTTTTCATTTATTTCTCCTCGTATAACTAATCAAATTATTGATATAAACACATATGTGCTTATTATAATACATTCTTCGTTTTTTTGCAAGCATTTTACAAAAAAATTTCAAGTTTGTTTACTTTTATTTGCCGATCTAAGCTATTTTGAGCGTTTTTGGCGTACATCACGCATTACAGTGAGCGTTACATACAATATCATACCCACAACTGTCGCACATATTATTATCCATCTGGCAGGTGTTGAGTATCCGCAAACGACACATTTGCCATATGACAGCTTATGTCCGCTTTTCGGAACAAACTCCTCCTCTATGACCTCCATGCATTTTAAGCACATCTTAACATTGTGCCCCTCCTCTGTGCATGTAGGCTCAGCCTCTGTGAACCAATTACCATCATCGTGCCCCGTTGCAGGGATCTGCTGTTCCCTTATATGCTCATGACAGACCGTGCAATACTTCACAGCCTTACCATCCACAGTGCAGGTCGCATCCGACAGTACTACCCAGTCACTCAGAATATGACCCTGTGCCGATATTATGTTTTCCTCAACGGTCTGTGCACATGTGAGGCAATACCTTATCTCTTTGCCATCCCTTGTGCATGTCGCTGCCTTTTGCACTGTCCATTGGCTCGATATATGACCCTGTGCTTCCTCCGTTATTTTTTCTATGACGCCCTCACAGCGTGTGCACATCCTCTGCTTGATGCCGTTTTCGGTACATGTGACCTCCTTTACGGTCACCCACTTACCCGCATCGTGCCCCAATGCCTTTATTGCCTCTGTCTTAAGCACATTGTCGCACACTGTACAATATTGAACACGCTTGCCCTGACCCGTGCACGTCGCCTTTGTCTCCTCAATGGAATTTCCCGGACTGTGGCTCGCATTGACGGTGATCGTCACTGTGACGAAATTTCCCGCTCTGTCGGCAGCAGTAACGGTATATGTTCCTTTGCGGCTGATCTGGTAATATCCCATGGAATTCTTTATCAGTTTAACGGAATTTACGGTAACAGTGCTGTCCTCATTGACGGTAAAATCAGCAGAGGTGCAGTACACCTTTTTGTTTTCGATCCCCAATATCACCGGGCATACGGTATCTACCTCGATCTCACCTGAGCTTATGTATGTGGTATTGCCGACCATATCCGTGATCTTGACATATATTATGTAATTACCGTCGTTTTCTATCGATCCGTTTTTCGCCTGTGTCCACTTTTTGATGCCTTTGACCTCATCCATGCTCATTTTTGAGCTTGAGACAAAGTAGTAGACTTTACCTATGCCGGATTCCTTATCCTCGGCGAAAATTACAAATTCGGCTTTTTTAACATACAGCTTCTCCGCATCGTCTCCGCCGAATGTATCGCTCAACACGCCGTTGACCTCGATGCTTCCCGTGGGGGCAGTGCTGTCAACAAGCCTTGGAATCACTTCTTCATTCATTACAAGCTTACAGAATTTACACTCAGTGTGGCGCTTCCCATCTTTCAGATACGTTGCAGCCTCATCAACTATCCAATCGGACTCAACATGTGAGATCTTGCCGATTTTCTCCTCGTATGTGTGTGAAGCATCATTACCGCACACATAGTATATCATGCCATTTTGCCGGCATGTCGGCTCAACTCGCCTTGAAACACTGTATGCATGGTCCGTTGCGGGTATTTTTTCTATCTGATCCTTGTAGCCGCACCTTATGCAGTGGAATGACTTTTCCCCTTCCTCGGTGCATGTAGGTTCTTTATCCGTATACTTGAATTTCGGCTTATCCTCATCTTTTACCACATCACCCCAATTCCAATATTGATGCTCAATTTGCCCTATAACGGCAGTCTCACCGCATGAGGTACATATTTTTGATCCGCTGTGAGTGCACGACGTCTGTTTTGTAACATTCCACGTGTGCACATGGTCCGACGTTACGTACTTTGGCACACCGTAGGCTCTTATTACAACATCATTGATAGAATATGCTCTCAACGCAACCTTATTTGATGAATTTCCCTCTATTGTAATGACTGCCTTGCCCTGTATGCCCTCTACTCCGTTTTCCAAAACATCGCAGACCAAGCCTACATGGCTCCATCTTTGGCCCGTCTTTGTCCAATCGAACATTATGAGGTCGCCTGGCTGAGGTATATATCCCGACTGCCTTGTTTTTTCTTCAACATTAAAGTGTCTGCCGTCTTTACTCGGATCCGTGCTGATCGGAACAGCGTTTATTGCATTTGCTATTATATCCGTTGATATATTTGCTTGCCTTGCACACCAGCTCACAAACATGGCACACCACGGTGCATTGTCAAGCCTGCCCCATTTTCTCGTGACATTGTTGTAGTACCAATACCCTGCCTTGCCCTGTATGCCCTCTACTCCGTTTTCCAAAACATCGCAGACCAAGCCTACATGGCTCCATCTTTGGCCCGTCTTTGTCCAATCGAACATTATGAGGTCGCCTGGCTGAGGTATATATCCCGACTGCCTTGTTTTTTCTTCAACATTAAAGTGTCTGCCGTCTTTACTCGGATCCGTGCTGATCGGAACAGCGTTTATTGCATTTGCTATTATATCCGTTGATATATTTGCTTGCCTTGCACACCAGCTCACAAACATGGCACACCACGGTGCATTGTCAAGCCTGCCCCATTTTCTCGTGACATTGTTGTAGTACCAATACCCATACTCGCTGTATTCCGCATCAGCATCCTTTGACATACCGTCATACTTTGTTATGCTGTCACCCTCATGGTAGCCTATCTGTGACTTTGCAATGCTCACTATATCTACTCTCATATCCCCCGTAAGCTCCACCTCGGTAAGCCTTGTATAAAAAATACTTCCTTTATACTCGGGTGAGCATTCATAGCCTATATCGACCGCATAACCGTATTCCATGGGAATTACCGCCGTCAGCAATGCAACACAAACAAAAAAAACAAATCCAATTATATAAGATCTTTTACGTAACATTTTTATGTCTCCAGCCATAACCAGCAATTACTCTTGCTTATGAGTTTTACACCGATCATGTATATTAAGTTAATTATACATTATTATGAGTAATTTGTCAACATGTCGATGTAATGCAATAAAAAAGTCACTGCACCATATGCAATGACTTTTACATTATATACAGATATTATTTATCCTCGGGATCATGCTCCCCATCCATTCGGCGGTCGTCTCTCATGGGCAGTCTCCCGTTCATAGGAGGTCTCCCGCCCTTTGGTGGTCTGCCGTTCATAGGAATGTCATTTTCCGCTTGTGCATCGCCGTCATCAGCCCTTGCGGACCGCTCCTCGCCCTCAATGGTCGCAATATAGCGTTCTGCCTGAGTAATGAACAGGTCATGATATACTCCGCCCTTTTTGATAAGCTCCGCATGAGTGCCCTTTTCCAGGATCGTACCCTCGGACAGCACTACTATCTGGGATGCCCTCACTGCGCTCGAGAGCCTGTGCGATACAAACACGGTAAGCTTACCCTGACGAAGCTCCTCAAACTGATTAAATATCTCCTGCTCAGCAATGGCGTCAAGTGATGCCGTCGGCTCGTCAAGAATAAGTACATCGGAATCACCGTAAAATGCTCTTGCAACAGCAAGCTTTTGCCACTGACCGCCCGAAAGCTCCTTACCTGTCGTCTCAAAATAACGCATGAGCTGAGTATCATAGCCGTCCTCAAAGCTGTCAATGAATGAATTTGCATTACTTTCCTTTGCCGCCTTACGTATTCTGTCCTCATCAATGGGCTCTGACACATCACCGAATGCTATATTTTCTTTTACGCTTACCGCATATTTTCCAAAATCCTGGAATATTATTCCAAACAGACTGTACAGTTCATCCGTATCATACTCACGTATATCACGACCGTCAAGATATATCGTTCCCTCGGTAGGATCGTAAAGCCTTGTCAGGAGCTTTATAAGCGTTGTTTTTCCCGCACCGTTAAGACCTACAAGCACTATTGAGTCGCCCGATTTTATCGTGAGATTTATGTCATGCAATACATCGTGGTCCATGCCCGGATAACGGAAGCCAACATTTTCAAGACGTATCTCGTGTTCAACATGCTTTTGTACATGTGCAGGCTCTGCAAGAGTAGGTGCAACCGTCTGTTTTTCGTTCATAAACGTTATCATGTTATCTATAAACAGAGTGCCCTCGTAAATTGCAACCGTTGTGCCTATGAGTGAGCTGAAGCTGTTTGAAATGGAATTCAACGCACCCGTAAACATTGAGTAATCGCCTATCGAAAAATTGTCGCCGTTTATGACGCCGTTTGCTATCATAATGTAAAGTATACACATACCTCCAACGGATATTACGGAAAGCCCCATATGTATTATATTTTCCTGATATATGAGCTTCTTCATGCCACCGAAATACTTGTTGAATGCAGCCTTATACTTGTCCAAAAAGCCATCTGCAAGGTTAAAAAGCTTTACCTCCTTTACCATGTCTTTATTTACGATGAGGTCGGAATAATACTGCATCTGGCGTCTTTCCTTTGAGTGCCAACGCATATACCATACATTCTTTTTACGATATTTGAAGTTGACTATTGCACTCGGGATTGATATAGCTATTACGATGAACGGAGCTATCGGTGACACTGCCCACAAAATAACAACAAAGCTTACCGCACTTATTATTGTACTTACAACGGAAAGTGACGAGCTCAGTATCTGCATGGGGCGGTTGCCTGCCTCACGGTTAGCATTTTCAAGTTTTTCGTAAAATTCAGGCATATCAAAGCTCTTGAGGTCTACCTCCTTTGCCTTGTTGCATATCTTGAGCTTTATATGGTTTGACACAAGCTCACTTGCAATTCTGTTTACCACACTTGACGCTGACGATATAAGGCTGTTCAAAAATGTGTATCCGAATTGCAGTACCAAAAACGGAATTACTATCGACAGTCCGTTTTCGGGCTTAGCCTCAATAACGTATGCTATTTTATCAAGCAGAGTTGCGCTTATAAACGCACCCAAAACCGGCAAAAAGCCTGAGATCACCGCAAAGCCAAGCAATGCAAAGAATATCCATTTGCGTGTTTCCCACACAAGTGAATAAATATAAAACAATCTTTTGAAAAAGCTTCCCCAAACACGTCTGACATACTGCCTTGCCTCCTTGAGATTTTTTGGCAGTGGTTCCTTTTCTCTCTCCTTCTTCATCGGACGAGGTCCCGGAGGTCCGAACATAAATTCTCCTTTCACGGCTCATGCCGTCAAATAAATTATTTAGTTAGATAACTAAATACAGTATACACCCATTATAAATATTTGTCAAGTAATTTCTGAAATAAATGTCGTTTATGCATTTTTGCCGTTTATTTGCTTGACAATACAAGTCATATACTATATAATTCGAACAAAAAGGAAGGTAATACGGAATGTTTACAACAGAGCGCTTGATATTAAGGCATTGGAATGATGAGGATGCTACAAATCTTTACAAATACGCAAGGGATCCCGATATCGGTCCCATTGCAGGGTGGAAGCCGCACGCAAGCGTCAGCGAAAGCCTTGAGATCATAAAAAATGTGCTTTGCGGAGTGGAATGCTACGCAATTTGCGAAAAAGAAAACAATATTGCCATAGGTGCAATAGAATTGCGTCTTTGTGGTCATACGGATATGACAAATATTGCAACCGAATGTGAGCTTGGCTATTGGCTTGGCAAGCCTTTCTGGGGCAGGGGTTACATGCCGGAGGCAGGCAGAGAAATACTTCGCCACGCCTTTGAGGATCTTGGTATGACAGCGGTATGGTGCGGATATTATGACGGCAATGTAAAATCAAGGCGTGTGCAGGAAAAACTTGGCTTTGCTTTTCATCATACCTGTAATGAGGTCCCCGTTCCGTTACTTAATGAGGTGAGAATCGGTCATACCAATGTACTTACAAAGGAACAGTGGTTGCAATGCGACAGCCCTTCGAAAAGCAGGTAAAATCTCTCCTTTGGTGACAAAATAGTACCCTTATCCTGAAAAATGATATTGAAAAAAAACAGATATTGTGTTACAATATGCGTAATATTAGGATTGCGTCAAAGAGAGGTTTACAATGTCAGGGTTTTTTCAAGCAGCACTTTTGGGGATGGGGTATGCATCCTTTTTGTTCATAATACCATGCGTATTCGTTACGATAGTGTGTTATGAGCTTTCAAAAAGCTTCACGGCTAAGAGGCTCGGTTGCCTTGTTTCGGAAAAGATCAGTTTAAATCCATTTAAGTATATCTCCGTATTTGGCTTTATTCTTATGTCTTTGACAAATTACGGCTGGGGTAAGGCTCAGGAATGTGATGTTGATCGTCTTCCGAAGTCAAAAAAGGTGCTGTATTATTTTTCCGGTAGTATCGGCTGCATAATATGTGCGTTGGTCTTTCTTTTGCTTCAGGCAATAGTGCATATAATAATGTGCCTTGGCGGCATTTCCGGCGGGTTTTTGTACAATGTGCAGGATATTCTGTGCCTTTTTGTATGGGTTCCCGTTTCCATGGCTGTAACTCAGCTCATACCGATACCGGGGTTTGCCGGTTACAGCATACTCAAAGCATTGTTTTTTGAAAAGGCGCACAGCAATGCTTTAAGAGCAATAGAACAAAACGGCAAATGGATATTCACGGTCATTGTTCTTATTGGAGTTATGCGTTTGGTGTCGGAATTTTTATCCGGCATATGCTACGACGGTCTGATATTTGCAGAAAAGTGGCTCGTGGATATTATCACAAACGGTCAGCTCTCGGAAATACTTGAGAATTTGCAATAGGTTTGTAATATGTACGAAATAGATATTGAGGCGTTTCAGGGACCATTGGATGTGCTTTTGGGGCTTATATCCAAACAAAAGGTGCGTATAGAGG
>CAYOGO010000023.1:0-10347 GCA_964403405.1 uncultured Lachnospiraceae bacterium
GGGCATAAGCATAACGAGATCGTATTTTCCGCATGACAATACGGCATATTTTGAGGGCAGGACGGAATCAATACTTGATTGGATGCGTCAATATTCCAACGATCAGACGGAAACCTACCTCAGAGGCTTCCTCGGCAAGATGCTTTTCTCCGATGAGAGCGTTTTTAAGCCTGTAAATGTTCTTTCGGGCGGCGAGAAGGTAAGATGTATGTTCTCAAGAATGATGCTTTTCGGCTCAAACATGCTTTTGCTTGACCAGCCGACGGATCACCTTGATCTTGAATCGATCACTGCAGTAAATAACGGTCTTGATAAGTTTAAGGGCAATGTTATTTTCTCATCCCATGACTATGAAATGCTCAATACAGTTGCAACACGTGTTATAGAACTCACCCCGAACGGAATAGTTGACCGTATGGGCAATTATGAGGATTTTGTTGAGTACAAAAAGTCAAGAGGCATAGACAAAATCATCGTATGATGTCATAAACAGCTTGACAACAGGATCTTACTGTGATAAAATAGTAAAAAATTCACGGAGGTATCAACAGTGGATAAAAAGGTTATTGCGGTTGTCGGTTGCGGAAGAATAGCCGAGGGTGCACATTTTCCCGCATTTAACGAGATGGACAACATAAGAATAAAGTATGCATGCGATCTTATAGAAGAAAAGGCATGGAAGCGAAAAGAACAGTGTAGCAAGGTTGAAAACGTCATTACTGACTACAATATAGCACTTAATGACCCCGAGGTCGATGCAGTCTATGTGCTCACGCCGAATTATACTCACTATACGGTTACAATGGACGCATTGAGAGCAGGTAAGCATGTATTTTGTGAAAAGCCGATCACGGTAAATTACGCACTCTCAAAAGAAATGGCGGATGAAGCAAAAAAGCAGGGCAAAATACTCAATATAGGCGTTTGCAACAGATACCATAAGTCGGTCGAAATGCTTGCTCAGTTGAATAAAGAGGGAAGATTCGGTAATATATACCATGTGTATGTTTCGTTCAGAGCATTCAGATCAATACCGGGTCTCGGCGGACCGTTTACCACAAAATCACAGTCAGGCGGCGGCGTGCTCATAGATTGGGGTGTACATTATCTTGATCTCGTGCTGTACATACTCGGCGGCGTTGAGCTTAAAACCCTTACATGCGATGCTTATTCGGAAATGGCAAAGGATATGAAGTCCTATAAGTATTCCGGCATGTGGGCAGAAGATACATCGGATCTTGAAAACGGAACAAACGACGTTGATGATTTTGTAACAGGTTATGTACGCACAAATAAGGCAAGTATATCGTTTAACGGAGCTTGGGCACAGAATATAGATAAGCACGAATGCTTTATAGATATTCTCGGTGATCAGGCAGGTGCAAGACTTCAGTATTGCGGCAAGTTTGAAATATATGACGGCGAAACATTGGAAACTATAACGCCTGAGTACGATATTCCCAACATGTATGTTGAGGAGGACAAGGCGTTTATCGAATCGATTACAACGGGAGTAAAGAATCGCAGCAACATAGATAATATTCTTGAAAGTGCGAGAATGCTGGATCTCCTGTATCAGTCATCAGCTGCCAAAAAAGAAATAGATCTGTAAAACAAAGGGTGCCATAGGCACCCTTTTATTTTTCCTTATAGTACAGCATGCAGTGGCAATAGCCCTCAAATTCAGGATCGGCGATCTGCTCCTTGAATTCCTTGCACATGCATTTGGTATCCTCGTTCTTTTCAAGTCTGCACGGGCAATAACCGCCATTTGCCTTTAAGCCGTCCTTTACGATCTGAACGATCTCATTGTCGTCGTTGAGTCTTATTTTCATAAAAATATCCTTTAATCAGCGTATTCGCTTATTATTTCACGCAGTGCTTCCTTCGGTCTGTATCCAACAACGGAATCAATAACAACGCCGTCCTTTATCAATATGATCGTCGGTATGCTTGAAACAGAAAATTGTCTTGCAAGAGCAGGCTGCTCATCAACATTTACCTTGCAGAACCTTATGTTTGACATCTCCTCGGACAGCTGCTCAAAAACAGGTGCCAGCATTTTGCACGGACCGCACCATGCAGCCCAGAAATCGATCACAACGAGATCGTCGGACGCTGTGACTTCGGAATTAAAGTTTTCATTTGTAATATTAAGCATAAATATCTCCTTTGGTCTGTTAATTAATATTTTGCAATAATTTTTACCGATCATACCTGCCTTGCGGCACATAGTGGCGTCAGTAAGGCAATTATATCACATGACACGGGCAAAGTCAATAAATGTTTACAAATTTTACGTTGACTTTTTATATATGTTGATATAGAATATCCAGAGAAAAAGGAGGTAATTATGAAAAGAACAAGGTTAAGAGACCGGATGCTTCCCGTATACACAAAGGGCGAGGAGATATTCAACATGGTATCCCATATCGTCGGAGGTGCGTTCGGCATAATTGCGTTGGTGTCCTGTGTGCTGGTGTCGGCATTAAAGCATAACAGCTGGGGCGTTGTCAGCGGAGCGATATACGGTGCTTCGCTTGTGATTCTTTACACGATGTCGAGCGTATACCACGGCCTGAATAAAAATATGGGCAAATTGGTCATGCAGATATTGGATCATTGCATGATATTTCTTTTGATAGCAGGCACGTACACGCCGATACTTTTGGTTTCGATACGTCCCGTGTCACCGGGATGGGCTTGGAGCATTTTTGGTGTTGTGTGGGGGCTTGCGATCTTGGGTGCGGTCTTCAATGCGGTTGATCTGAAAAAATATTCGGTTTTTTCCATGATATGCTACATCGGAATGGGCTGGTGCATAATTATTGCGGCAAAGACCGTTATTGCGGCAATGCAGCTTGCAGGTCTCATGTGGTTGCTTGCAGGCGGTATAGCGTACACCGTCGGTGCAGTGCTGTACGGCTTGGGTAAGAAGCATAAATACATGCACTCAATATTCCACATGTTTGTTGTGGCAGGAAGCATTTTGCAATATATTGCCATTATTTTATACGTATTGTGATCTCTGCCAATGCCGAGATTCCACAAATAACAAATCTCCGACAGAACTCATATCACAGTATGATCTCTGCCGGAGATTGTTTTTTTATATCTTTTCGATCAATATTTCGCGTATTTTATCAACAACATCCTTTTCCACACCGAGGTATTTTATAACAAAATCCTCTGTTTTCTCGTATATGTCATAGCCTTCATATTCATTCAGATGCTGAAGAAACTTAGTCAATCCCTCACCCTTTGAATTTCTTGTGCCCTGAGGTGAGAGCGATGTAAATTCATAATCATCAATGAGCCTCTGCACATCAACGCCGAGTAATGCGCCTATTATAAATGCAAAAGAGCCCGTTCTGTCGGCACCTGCCCAGCAGTGATAATATATCGGATATTTTGTTTCATCCGCAAGCAGACGTATAAAATTAGCCTGTGACTCACGCAATTCTTCATCGGTAAAGATCTTATCGTACTGACCGAGGGTGATACCTATACGGTCAAAGCCTGCGTTTTTAGTCAGCTCCCACGTTACCTGCTTTTCCTGCTCAGCCTCAGCACGAATGTCAACATCCGTCTTTAAGCCAATACTGCAAAGCTCAGCCAAGCCCAATGGTGTCAATTCTCTTGATTTATCCACAAGATCCTCAAAGCAGCCGCCTCTGTACAGCATACCCTCTTTAACTCTGCCTCTTTTGGTTATATATCCGCCGAGGTCACGAACGTTTGCAACGCCGTCTATGTAGAGCGTTCTGGGCGTTGTCAACAAAACATAGAATGTATTAACAGGCGAGCGATCCTTGCCGCAAATGATCTGCCAATAGTATTTTACGCCTGTTTCAAGGTTAAAAAAGTCAAATTCAGTGCCTTTTGCAAGCTTTTCGATGGCATTTGACATATCCTTATTTTTTGATACTGCTATCGTAAAGTAGGATCTGTTGTCATCATCGCTCCATGCCATTTTTACGGGCAATGGCCATGTTTTATCGACACCGGTGTAAGGTCTGTCGTATTCCTGCTGTTCAGCCCAGTGCTCGCCGTTGGGACGGTGGTGTACATCACGATCCGACCCTTGAGCCAAAAATTCCTTTTGCAGTGCAGTCTGAAGGCAAAGAACCTCTCCGTTTTTGGGAGCAATAATTTTTATCATGTTTTTTCCTCTTTATTTTATATTTTTTTAAAAAACAAAGATCCGCATTCATGCCTCAACACAAATGCGGATCGGTAGTTTTTAATTACTTCTCAGCTTCGTTTTTTGGTTTTCTGTTAATTAAAAGATTAACAATGATACCAAGTATGAGTGCTGTTGCAACATTTGTGAGCTGTATCTGACCGAAGTTGAGTGTCAGTCCGCCGATACCGCAAACAAGGATTGTACTTACAACAAAGAGATTTTTGTTGTCGCCAAGGTCTATATCCTTAAGCATTCTGAGACCGCTTACGGCAATAAATCCGTAAAGCGCTATGCATATTCCGCCTACAACACAGTTAGGTATTGTGTTGATAAATGCAACGAGCGGAGATACAAACGAGAGAATTATAGCAAAAACAGCCGTAAGGAGTATTGTTGATACCGATGCATTACCCGTGATGGCAACACATGCAACGCTCTCGCCGTATGTTGTGTTTGCACAGCCGCCGAAGAAAGCACCGACGATGGAGCCGATACCATCACCGAGGAGAGTTCTCTTTATTCCGGGCTCGCCCGTAACAAGGTCCCTACCGATAATGGAGCCGAGGTTCTCGTGGTCTGCAATGTGCTCAGCAAATACAACGAATGCAACGGGAACAAAGAGCATTGCTATTGAACCGAGATCGGAAAGGCTGAATGAGAAATTACCTGATGTAACCTCTTTGAATGCTTCAACAAATGTAAACTTAGGTATTCTTATAAAGCTCTCAAGACTTATGTTTTTGAAGTTTTCAACCAATGCGTCGTACTTAACGATCATGAGGTAGTCAATATCAAATATAGCACCTATGGCAGTAAAGATCGATGCGATCACGTAACCGCCTGCAATACCGATTATGAACGGTATAAGTCTTGCCATTTTCTTACCCTTAACGGATGCAAGTATCGTTATGAGCAGTGTGCATATACCGCAGAATATGGCAACGAGGTTATATGCCTTGTCATTTGCTGATGCAGTTGCTTCCGTAAGGTTTGATATTGCACTGCCAGCAAGTCCGAGACCGATAAGAGCTACCGTAGGTCCGATTATAACGGGCGGCATAAGCTTGTTGATCCACTGTGAGCCTGCAAAGTGAATTGCTATTGCTATTACCACATAAACAAGTCCCGCAAAGATAACGCCGACAAACAGTCCGAAGTAACCGAAGACCGTTGCACTGCACATTGACGAAATAAACGCAAATGAGCTTCCGAGGAACACCGGGCTTAATCTTTTAGTGAACAGTATGTACACAAGTGTTCCTGCACCTGCACCGAAAATGGCTGCCGCAATATCCATTTCAAGATTCTTGGCACCGTTTAAGTTTACAAGGAACGGAACGAGGATCGTCGCCGTGATGATGGCGAGGATCTGCTGAATGGCAAAAACGATATTCTGCTTCAGCTTTGGTTTGTCATTAATGTCATATTCGAGTTTCATACAAAAACCTCTCATTATGTAAATTTAGACATGCAAAACACGTGCATTTTTCGCACAAGTTCCATATCTTGTCAAGTATATCACATTATGCGGATTTTGTCAATCGGTTTGGAAAAAAGTCGTAAAAAAATTTTTTGAAGATTTTGAACAAAATGTTATGAAAAAGTCTTGAATAAATAAAGCTTATGTGATAAAATATATCTTATCTGCAAGTAATGTGGACTGCAAGTAATGTGGACTGCAAGTAATGTGGACTGCAAGTAATGTGGACTGCCGTTGAGGCGGCAAATCTACCCTTATACAAGGGAGGAAGGGAAATGGTGACAATATTGAAAAGAATAATTAAGTTACTGTTTATTACTTTAATTGTTGTTATGGGTGTGTCAATGCTGACCGCATGCACGCCGACAACGCCGGCACAATATACCGGCAACGATGCAGACCTCAAGAGAATATATGATCTGGGGTTGGTGGATAAGAATACTTCGCTTGAGGGTGAAGATAGCCTGACATGGGCACAGGCGTTGATGCTTGCATCACGTGCACATGCAAAAATGGCAGGCAAGGATGTTCCTCAAAAGAAGGGAGAATGGTACGAGTCATACATAAAGTATGCAAAGAAGAATTTGATCATTGAGGATGCAGTTGAGGATGCATCACGCCCCGTGCTTAAGCACGAGCTGGCACAGATGTTTGCCGCAATATCAAAGCTTCCCGAAATAAATGATATAGATGCTGTACCCGATGCTGTTGACCTGTCGTACAGCAATGCAGTGCTCAGCCTTTACAAGCAGGGCGTTACATTGGGCGTAAATGAGAGGGGCGATTTTATTCCCGGCTCAAATGTGACTGCAAAGGATGCAGGCGATATGCTCATGCGTATTTTGGGTGAGGATGCATGCCTCAGCGGAAAAATTGACAAGACATCAAATGATGATGCTTATGACCTTGTTCTTGATTCGCCATGGAGAGCAGTAATGGAAGGCTTATCTTCGGGATGGACATTTGACAATGTAGGAGGTGTTCCGATCAACAGCCTTAAAACAAATTACGGCTATCTTGCGGATATATCCGATAAAGCGGGAACAGCACTTATACGCCACCTGAACAAGATATCAACGGGTATTATTACCCTTGATACGATAGTAACTGTTGACGACAAGGACGGTGCGTACCTTGAATATCGCAATGAGGCTGATAAAACGGTATGGCAGATAATGCTTAAAAACGGCGCATGGAATTACAAAAATGCGGACGGCACGTATACAGAGCTTGTTAAGCTCGGCAACACATTGAGGTACGAGGTTCATGTATTGCTCGACCTTGATAATTGCCGCTCAACACTGTATTTGAACGGAGTAAATTACGGACCGTTTGCGCTTTGCATGAGCGGAGACGAGTGTAATATCTATAATTTCCGTTACGCAACGACCGATGACGGAAAGCCTACAATGGCTGTTTCCGCTGTTCGTATGCATGTAAACTATGCGTTATATGAGGATTTTTCGTTTGTTTCAAACCAAATACCGTTTAATTGGGTGCTTGACGGAGCAACGGGTACAAACGGTATTCTTTCCGTAAAGCAAAACGGTAACGCAAAAATAGATTTTGCCCCCGTATCGGGCAATGCGATTGCCGAATTTATGTATTTGTACGGCAGGTCGAACAAATTAAAGTATACATTAAGCTTTGCCGGTACTCCGATAGCGGTCCTGACCGCAAATGAGGAGGGATTTATTGTCAACGGTGAGCAGGTATATGCTTGTGACTATGACAATCTCTGGTACAGATTTAGATTTGAATTTGATTTCAACGAGCAGAAGGTGCTTGTAAAGGTAAACGGCAGAGAAGCAAAAACAGTACCTGTTTTGACATATGCAACCGCTGTTGACGGTATAACGGTGGAAAACATGGGTGAGACACCCTTTGATACCGATAATTTTAAGGTGTTCCGCAGAATAGACCATGAGGATTATGTTCCCGAGCCGGTTGTGCCCGAGGATAAGGAGGACAATATCGTCGGCATGAACGTATGCTCACTTTGGCGTAATGGTGAGCATTTTGGCTGGTCATGTGTATCTCCGTATGATGACATCACACCTGTTTTGGGATATTATGATGAAGGTGTTCCCGAGACAGCCGATTGGGAGATAAAATACATTGTTGAGCACGGTATCGACTTCCAGACGTTCTGTATATATATGGATCAGGGGAAAAAGGCGCAGAGACCTGCAACAAAGCATCTTTACGACGGATTTATGAATGCAAAGTATTCATCGCTCTCAAAATTCAGTGTTATATGGGAATGTCAGAATGCAGGCAGCCCGTATTCAATGGAAGAATGGCAGGAATACTATGTTCCGTACTTCATAGAAAACTACTTCAGGGATCCAAGATATATGACTATCGACAATCGTCCGGTATTGTGTGTATTCGGAGCAGGTTCACTTGCTGAACGTCTCGGCGGAAACAATAATGTAAAACATGCTTTTGAATATCTTGAGGAGGAAATAAAGAAATACGGTTATGACGGAATGATATACCTTGCATGCGGCTCGGCAAATGACAGTCTTTTTGCCGCCGGCTTTGATGCGGCTTATGCTTACAACTGGGGAACCGACGGATACAAGCTTGAAACGAACACCGAATCAATACTTCGCAGTGCAAAATTCAAAAAAATGTACACGGTGCCTACAATCAGCGTAGGCTTTAACAGCATCGCATGGCATGGCACACGTTATCCTATGATGACACTTGAGGATTATGAGACGGCGCAGGAGTGGGTAAAGAACGAGTACCTGCCCAAATATGCCAAGGAGGAATGGCAAAAGAAGCTCGTAATGCTCTCGACGTGGAATGAATACGGCGAGGGTACGTACATAATGCCTGATCGAAACGATAAAAAATTTGGTTATCTTGATGTTTTGAGAAAGGCTTACACATCCGAGAATGTGGATCCGGCACTGAACGTTGTCCCGAGTGAGGCACAGCTTTACAGGATCAATCATCTTTATCCGCAGTATCTGAATTTGCTCAGATACAATGGAGTGGGATTTACGGAGGATGATCCGACAAATGTAGACAACCTTAAGGACCTTAATGTCATTTATAAGGTGGATTTCTCCAAGGATGTAGCAGATTACGGCTATATAAACAGAGTTGACAATATTACATACGACAAGGACGGTGTTTCCGGCACGGCAACGTCATCAAAGGCAACCATAGTTGCAAGAGATCTTGAACAGATAGATCTCAGCAAGATAGATTATATCTGCATAAGGGCAAAGCTTGAGGAAGGCAATACCATGAGGACCTACATTCTTGTTACAGGCAGCAATGTATGGGAGCCGGTTGAGACTGACTTTATAACAGTGCCCGCCGAAAACGGATTTAAGGATTATTACATCTATGTAGGTGAAAATTCAAGCTTTAAGACAAAGCTCCGTTCTGTACGTATCGATCCCTGCTCAAAGAAGGACAGATCATTTACGATAACATCGTATGAGTTTGTCACTCTCGGAGACAAGATCTCAAAGAGCATAGATATTGACGGAAATCTCTTAGAGCAGAAGCTGGCACCGTTCTATAACGAGGCAAATGAGATTTGCGTTGCTTTTGATCCCGCAACGGGCTTTGATTTTGCGTTGAGTACATATCATGTATGGAACAAGAGCACAAAAACACTTACGCTTTACTTTGTCGACCACACTGTTGTATATCAGGTAGGCTCCGATGTATGTGTTGTTGACGGAGAACAGATCAAGCTCTCATGTAAGCTGGCAGATCTGGGCGGATTGCCGCTTATTCCGATAAAGCAGCTCTGTGATATCGTTGGATATAAGTGTGAGCTTAAGGATATGGTGCTCACGATAGCTACCGACAAGTATGAATACTATCATAAAAAAGAGGAGAACACACCTGGATGCTGGGAATTCAATTCGGAATTTAATACGGAGGGCTGGCAGTCATACAATATGTTCTTGCAGGTGGAGGACGGTTATATGTCATGTGTGACCACAACGGAAAGTTATGACCCGATAATCTATTACAATAAGGATATAGAACTCAATTCCTCCGAGTACACGAGGCTTGAGTGCCGTGTAAGGTATGATTATGACTTCGGCGGCAGCCTTGCACAGATGGTAATGTATTTTGCAACCGATAAGGACGGTGGCATGGACGAAAGAAAGACCTTGAAGATGACATTTAACGGCACAAGCTCAAACGGCGAGTGGGAGACGTATTCTCTCGATCTTACCCAGCTTGAGCAGTGGTCTGACACAATAGTTTCGGTGCGCTTTGACCCGCTCATGTCGCCCGGCACGATAGATATTGATTATTTGCGCTTTGTAAAGTAATAATACACAGCTAATTTAGATCTATATGAACAAAACACAGCCTCATTGCAAAAGCAGTGGGGCTGTGTGCTTTATAAAAGCAAATGGCATAAAGTGACATTTTATACAATATTTATTAAACGGATTGACAAATAACAAGAAAAAGTATATAATAAGCATAATGCTGTATATGCATTAATTTTCAAAAAACGGGAAGACAGTAACAAAATGGGTAAGGAATTCTTTTTTTCGCTGTTGAAGCTTTTGTTGGGCTTATCATTTTTTATGTTCGGCATGAAGGTAATGTCCGATAACTTGCAAAGATTGTCAGGCGGACAGCTTGAAAAAATGTTAAAAAAGGCGACCTCGGTGCCGCTGATAAGCTT
>CAYOGO010000024.1:0-10122 GCA_964403405.1 uncultured Lachnospiraceae bacterium
TTTATATGCAGGATACAATATCCTTGCAGGCATCGGTACGGCCGTTACAGACAACAGCCATGACATCATCTCCGCAAAAAAGGGTCTGCTTTTCGGATCCATGATGCTTTTCCTTTGCGGAGGTGCGATCATGAAATTGGTATTTGTTTCTTCTCCATCACACAGAGTACCCGTTTTGGAGCTTATCTGCTCACACAGCAAGGCCATGGGCATATGCTTTTCCGCACTGCTCTTTTTGTCACTTACCGCAACCTGTATATCTCGTACAGCGATGCTTGCGGATGCATATTCAAAGACCTCACATGGAAGGCACGCTTTTTGCCTCGGTATATGCGTATGTGCATATCTGCTGAGCCTTATCGGTTTTAACGGAATAATACACTTTATTTATCCCGTCTTCGGTGTCGCAGGCGTTTTGTCCATCGTGATTGTTAACATAAGATATAAGCTCATGTGTTCTTCAGATACAAAACTATCTTATGCCTTTTTCCGTCGGTAAACAGCTTTATACATCCGTGATCCGCTTCACATGCATCATGCATACACCTTACAGAATCACCATTGACCATGTCAATGGTGTATAATGTTTCGATGCCATTTATTTTGTGCGTGTAATTTACTCTCAACGGCAATATTTCGTCGGGTACATTTGCGGAAAATGACATTGTGTCACCCTTGATCATTATGCCCAGCACATATTCCAATATAACCTTATACATCCATGCGGCAGAACCCGTATACCAGCTCCAGCCACCCATTCCCAATGCGTCCCTTGCCGAATATACATCTGCGGAAACAACATAAGGCTCGACCTTATACACATCTGCCGATGCTCTTGTAAGGGAATGACATACGGGGTTCAACATTTGCAATATTCTGTACGCCTTTTTGCTCTCTCCCAGCATCATATATGCTTGTACCAGCCATATGGCTCCGTGAGTGTACTGTCCTCCGTTTTCTCGAAGACCGCTTCTGTATGCCTTGATATACCCGGGATCATGAGTGCTGTGCTCAAACGGTGGATCGAACAGCTTTACGATCCCGGCATTTTCATCAACCAAATGCTTTTCCGCTGATTCCAACGCCGTTATCGCCTTATCTTTATCTACCGTACCCGATATTACTGCCCACGCCTGTGCAATAACATCTATCTTGCATTCATCGCTTTCGGCACTTCCTATCGGCGTGCCGTCATCATAATAAGCACGTCTGAACCATTCCCCGTCCCATGCATTTGCCTCTATCCCTTTTTTCAGCAATATCTGCAGCTTGTCCAGGTAATCGACGGTCTCCGTATCCTTGCGGCTTTCGCACACATCCTTAAACATCATGATAACATAGTACGTAAAGAATGACAACCATACGCTTTCCCCCTTGCCATTCTCGCCGACCTTGTCAAAGCCGTCATTCCAATCACCCGTTCCGATCAGTAAAAGCCCGTGTGCTCCGAATTTTGCCGCACGCTTTATCGCAAGGATGCAGTGTTCATAAAGCGACGCCGTGTGGTCTGACAAAAACGTCCTGCCGAAGTGCGTGTTTTGACCTTCTTCTATCTCCTGACCCTTTGCAAGAGGTACCTGCTCATCAAATATCTGCCTGTCACCTGTATATCTGACGTATTCACAGCATGCATACGGCAAAAACATCATATCATCGGATATTTTTGTTCTTATGCCGTACCCCGTGCTCTCGTGCCACCAATGTCGGACATCACCCTGCTCAAATTGCTGTGATGCACATCTCAATATATGCTTTTTTGCCTGTTCTTTATCACAATACATAAATGCAAGCATATCTTGAAGCTGATCCCTGAAGCCAAATGCTCCTGAGCACTGATAAAATGAGGTTCTTGCAAAATATCTGCAAATATACGCCTGGTACAATAAAAAGTTGTTGAAAAGTGCATCCAAGTGCTTATCCGTTGTTATTATCTCAATGGGTCTGACGGACTTGAACAGCGACATTCTCGTTTCTTCAAATATTTTTTGAATGCTCCTTGCATTGGCGTATTTTCTTCTGACCTTTTCCGCATATGATGCATCATCACCTGCGCCAAGCAACAGAACGGTTCTCTTTGTACAATGTGCTTTTATTTCAAGGGATGTCTTTATTACCATACAATCCGTGCCCGATATCATCCTGCAAGTCTCATCCGAATATACTGTCCTCGGACTGCTTATGTCGGAAAGTCTTCCGAAAAACTCTTTTTTACTGTTGGTAACTGCCCTTATTGCACGATCAGACATCATAAACATCACTCCGTTTTCTGGGGCACAGTTATTGAGTGAAAACAAAATATTGTTTTTTTCGTTGCAGAATGACACAATGCCTTCATCCGTTTTGTATACTCCGCTCGACAAACGGCAATCCGCATAATAATATACAGATACGGTTTTTGCTTTGTCCGAATCATTTGCAATATCCAGCACTGATATCTTGACACTGTCGCTTTGAGGGACGAATACGGTTTTCGTTAACGTAATATCGCCCTCGCTGTGGCTGTACACAGCATAGCCGATCCCGTATCTTACATCGTATGTGCCCCCGTTATCAATGATCCTCTCTGCGGTCATGACATGGGCATTACCCTCATCCTTAACATAAACGACCTCGGACGGTCTGTCCGTTACAGGATCATTACTCCATGTTGTGAGCTTGTTTTCCCTGCTGTTCATGTACCAAACAAAGCCGGAGCCGCTTTCCGTAACAAGTGTGCCGAAGCGTTCATTTGCAAGAATATTGCTCCATGGGTGAGGTGTATGAACATTTTGCGAAAGAAATATCCTGTATTCATTCTTTTCGTTGTCAAAGCCACCGTATCCGTTAAAAAATTCAACGTCATCACTGCATTCCCTTGCAGAATATACCGTACCCTGCCGCATAAGACGCAAAACGCCGTTACGCTTTACCTTTTTATTATCCTGCTCAAGCAATGAGTATATCCTCGTCGGTGTTCCGTACAGCTTTACCTGCGCAAAATCCTCTGTTGTTCTTGCATCGTCGCGGTTTTTCTCCTCTCTTACGATAAAAATTCCGCCATTTTTATTTAGTCTCGACCTCAGCCGTGATGATGCTATCTTGTGGCATACTCTATCGTAATTTTCACCGTGGTAGCCGTCATCACTGCTTATTATTACCAGATCCGCACGCACTCCCGCATCCGATATAATTGAATATAATTTCAGTACGGTATCCAATCCCCTGCCGCCGTCAGTGCGAAATGATATTATCGGCAGATCACCCGATATCCCGTGTTTCCACAAAAAGTTCTTGTTGCACGGTCTTACGTATTCCGCATCGTACAATGTCGGATAGTATAATGCACTTATTATCCTGTTTGCAGCTGCATAGTCCCTTGCTGTGATATTATTCGCCTTGATACTTATTCTTGCCCGTTCATATACCGATGTAAATACACTTTGACAATTATCTATTTTGACAAAACGATCGACGTTTTCGTACAGGTTCTCTTTATTCTGGGAATACAGCATAGTAAAGCATATTCTTACGCTTTCGCCCGGCAAAAGCTCCGTTTTACATCCCAATGATATGCACTGCGATATATCGGCGGTATCTCGGTTGCCGTAAACAAAATCCTTTTTGCAAAGCTCAGGGGCGCAAAGGCTCCTATTTCTACCCGTAAAAGCTGTTCTTGAGGTCATATATTGTATTTCAGCCGCAATATCCGTGCTTACCACCGTCGCCATGTAATGCCTTGTTGACTTATCATTACGCACTGCACGATCGGTAAACAATGCGTTTTTATTTTTATCAAACACTGTGTGAATAAACATATCCGAATACTGCGGATGAGCAAGGCTTTCCACCATTGTCTCAAGTGCAGCCTCCGCATAATCCGCAATGAGCAAATGCTTCGGTCTGTTATGGATGTTCTTCAGCTTCAGCATAAATACAGTTGCGTTATACTCTCCCGATACGGTAATGTTGAGTTCACTTTGTATTCCGCCGCATGTATTTGTAAAGCTTGCTTTCCACGGCGTGAACACCGTTTTGAAACTGTTGCATTTTCTGTATAAGGGTGACGGTGTTGCGGAATAAACATCACCCGAGTCCATATCCTTTATGAATATAAAATGGCCGTGGTCCTCAGTCAGCACATCCGTTGTCCACTTATTGAGCATGATGCTGTTGAAATGGGAATAATTGCTTCCGCTGTTGCTTATCACAAGCCCGTAATCACCGTCGGCAATACCCGTCAGTCTCGGATGTTCATATACTCCGTGCATCAGCTCCTCAACGGGTGAATCCTTGTGCTCTATGACATACGGCACCCTATATTCCCGTTTTGCCCTCGGGCACACCTGCGGAAGCTCTTCCTGCAAAAGATGCTCTCCTGCTCTTACCTCCGGTGCCATGTGGAAAAGACCGTTTATGCAATTATCGCACAATGCATTTGCCGCACTCAGCAATATCATGCCCTCATGATGAGCCATGAATGATGCCACCTCATATAATTTGCCGTCAATAAGCTCACACGCCTCATAAAAGCCGTACTCGCCGCACATGCCGGATCTTTCCATTCTTATCAGATTATCTGCCGCTTGTTTCCCGTTAAATGGTAACGCCAACGCGCAAGCATAGGGGGAAATTACATTTTCGTCGCCTTTTTCTCTGCTTTTTGCCGCAATGGGGATACCAAAGGCCTTATATTGGTAATTCATGTCGCCGTCAAAGCGTATATACCCCGACTCCGACACACCCCATGGCACATTTTTTCTCCTTGCATACAGCATTTGCTCATTGATGATCGATCTGTACGCAATATCGCAAATAGTATCCTCATACGTTCGCATGAATACGGCAGGCATGAGGTACTCAAACATTGAGCCGCTCCACGATCTGAGTATAAAATTATTATCTTGCCATACCGCCTCCCTTGAAAGCCTTTGCCAATGCTTTACGGGTACTCTGCCGGAAATGATCGCATAAAAGCTTGCCTGTCTTGCCTCGGATGCAAACATATCATATGCATAGGGTGACAATTCTCCGTTTTCAACATCATAGCCAACTGCTAGCAGCTCCTTGGAATCATCATACAGCAGGGAAAGATCAATGCCATCAAGAATTTTTATTGTCATCTTAATGCATTTGTCAGTAATTTGCTTGAGATCGTCCGCAAATGTCATATTGCGGTACTTTATAAGCGCTTCCCTTACACACAGCAATGCACATGCAAGGTTGCCGTTATCCGCACTCGATACAAATTTAGGCTCAAGTGGTCTGAGCGATCTTATATCGTACCAATTATACGGGTGACCATTCCACTTTTCAAGTGCATCCAATGATGAGAGCGTATTATATATCATCTTCGTTGCCTCGGCACAGCTTACGTATCCCAGCCGTTCTGCCGCCACACAGCCTGCAAGCATCATGCCTATATTTGTAGGCGAGGTCCTCGGTGCAACACCCTTCGGAGGTTTGACCTGATAGTTATCAGGCGGAAGATAATTGCTTTCCCTTGTGCACAGCTCTCTGAAATATGTCCATGCTCCCTTTGCCGCCTTATGAATGATATCCGCCGTGCTGTCTCTCAATGCCTCTCTTTTTCTTGCGGTGTCCTTGCTCAATGTGTATGCAACAAACGGTGAGCCTATAAATATAATACCTACTGCCGCATGCAACGGACTCAGCCTTATAATAGCGGACAATATCAGCACTGCGCCGACCGCAACGCTCATTATCATCACGCGATAGTAGGATATGAGCGTCCTGTCAGCCTTTATTTCGGACTGCCGTGCCGTCTGCCACTCAAGCAAGCGTTTATGCTTGATAAGCCTGTAAAGGGTTCTGCAAGCCGCATCCAAGCAATTATGCATATTGTCCACTGCAAATATAAAATTCAGCAACGCATTGTCAAGACTGTGTATGCGCCTGTCCACTAGGACAGCGCCCGAAAGCACCTGCCTTATTTTGGTGCACAGCTCAAAAAGCACCGGCACCACACCATTCAATACAAGCAGCAGAACAGCCGCCGTAAGGCAATTTGCATTGAACATTCCGCCTAGCATAAGAATGCCTATGCAAGGATAAAGCATGCTTCTTCGTAAATTCTGAATTATCTTGAGCTTTGATATTCCGCCTGCCGTATTCCTTATTTTTTCGTCATTTTGATTTTTAACGTACCGTTTCAAAAACGGCAGCAACTGCCAATCACCGCGCATCCAGCGGTGTGCTCTTTTTTGATACGATATATAATTGCACGGAATATCATCAAGAAATTCCACATCCGACACATAACACGAATTCAGATAACAACCCTCGATCATATCATGACTCAAAACCGTATTTTCCGCAAACCTGCCGTCAAGAACATCCAAAAAGACATCCGGGGCGTATATTCCCTTGCCCGAAAAGCTTCCTCTGTCGAAAATATCCTGATATACCTCAAATGCACCCGTCGTATACGGTGGTGTGCCGATCTTGCCCGACATTATCCTTGCAAACGGCGTTTTTTGAGCAGATACGAGCTTCGTTTCCATCCTCGGCTGCAGCACGCCGTATCCTGATATGAGCTTATGCCGTGCCTTGTCCGCAATGGGTCTGTTCAGCGGATGATGCATCGTTCCCACAAGCCGTAAAACACTCTCAAACGGTGTTACGGTATCGGCATCAAGCGTTACGACGTATTTTGTGCCTATCAGATCTCCCGCACTGTCACTTATATAGCAAAAGCCGTCATCTCCCCTGCCCGTCACATAGCGATTAAACTCAATTATTGCTCCGCGCTTTCGCTCCCAGCCCATGTAAGTCCCCTGCTCGGGCACATGCTTTCTCTTACGCTGGAAGTAATGGAATATCTGCTTTTTGTGTTTTTCATTCAAGCTTAAAATACTCTCACGTGCAACAAGCTTTATTTTTTCATCGTCAATACTACTGTCGCTGTCACCTTCCGCATAGTCGCCTAGCAAAACAACGCTCAGATTATCGCTCTTGTTTGCAATGTAATTGGACTCCATTCTGTCCATCAATTCCTTTATATCCTGCACACTGCCGAGCAGTGCGGGAACAAGCATCACGGTGGCACAGTCCTGTGTCAACCCGTCCGTCATGTCAAGCCTGCAGAGCTGTGTAGGGCTTACCAATCTGCAGCACACGGAATTTACGATAAGCTCGGATATGCATATACACGGAATAACAGCCAATACAGCCGCAAAAATATTGAGTCTTCCGTTTGACGGCAGCATCATCATCAAAAGCCACAATACCACGGCAATGCCGTATAGGGAAAGCATGTATATAAAAATACGAGGTGCGTAATTCTTTCTTTTCTCAAAAAGGACTGTGCCGACATCAAGTCCCTCATTCTCTGCCCTGTGCAGAATGCTTCTTGCCGTATCTACTTGGGACATTTCTGCCCTTTTTGCTGTTTGCTCCAGCTTTTTTCTGTAAATATTTTTGCTTTTCGTATCCATTTTGCCGTACACGCCTGCCGCACACTCATTAAAGATACAGTCAACGATGCTTACCTTTGAGAAAACATGCTCCCAATCAATTTTGTCAAGTGAAATAAGACTTGTTACAAGATTCCTGAATGTTATTGCGCTCCCTGTCTCTATCTTCCTTGAATAATCCAGAACGGCACTTGCTTCAAGTCCCACATCATGCAGATCACCATCAAGCCTTTTTAACACCTTAGGGTCACTTGCGTATTCCTGTACCGTATCTGCAAATGCCGCCAATGCAAGAGTATCCTTTACATTGACATGATCGGTCACATTCGTGTTTTTGTTGCAATATGATATTGCTTGCTTCTCAATACTGTGCTTTTGAGATATAAGATCGCCACGTCGTAATGAAACAGTCAATATATCCCTGATAATTGCCGCTTCAAGCACGGTTTTCAACGCCCACAACTCTGAAATATCAAGCACAGTCTCCGTCTGATATGCATCAAGAAATTCTATGAGCTCGTCCTCTCTTACGCTCCCGTTGAAAAGATCAACATAATCTGCCACAATGGCAAACACCCTCGGAAATCTTCTCATTTCGGTGTCCGTAAGGATCGGCAGTGACTTCACCGCATTTTTTACTTTTTTGTTTATGCTGAGTGCCCTATCCTTTATGACATCGTAATTGTCCAAAAGCCAATCAGCAACGGAATCATAGGCTCCGTTTACATCGCTCTTTGATATTACCTTGAAATATTCATTCAATGCCCGTATTTCACGACGCTGTATTTTGATATGCTTGTGTGCCCTCGTATGGTTACGTTCTGTTTTCTTGTGTTCCCTTGCCAATTCCCGTGCATGTTTTATAATATCCGTCAAAGTAATCACCCTTTGTTTTTTATTTATTATGCACGTAATTGGTATTATCATACATCGCTCGAATTGCAATATACCATTATACCGCAGCATATGGCATACGCCATCTTGCGTTGATATTCAACAGTTGCGAGCTTTGCCTCCTCTATCGGATTTGAAATATATCCGCACTCGACAAGCACGCTCGGAGCCTTGCTTGCCTTTAATACATACAAATTATTTGATGCCTTTATATCTCTTTTGTTGTCCGTGTCAACATAATTCTTTATTGCGCTTTGCACCGTCCGTGCAAGAGCTCTGCTTGCATCGCTGTCAGGATTATACAGTGTTTCTGCTCCGTGCACGGATGCATCCGAATACTTATTCATATGTATACTTACAAAAATGTCGCAATCAGCAGCAGATATTATCCGCTTGCGCTCGGCATTTGAAATTCCCTCATCCGCACCTACCATATCCGTATTCATACCCCTTGTCAGCCTGACATCATAACCGTAATTTTTCAGGTACTCCATGAGGTACATTGACACCTTCATATTCAATGCACTTTCCCTCGTGCCGTTCTTACTTACCGCTCCCGGATCGCTTCCTCCGTGCCCCGGATCTATAAGTATTAATTTACCGTTCCTGCTCATTGCATTCTGTGCGGCAATGTCCATAGCTGCCAATATTTTGTTTGCCATGCCGAAAAACAGTGCCGCAATGAACAGCGACACCGCTATATACTTTATCTTTTTCACAAAATCACCCCTTCACTTGTATTTTATGAAAAATTAGCTGCGAATATAACAAAAAGCCCCAGGAACGAACCCCGAGGCTTAAAATCACGCATAAATTAATATCAATGGAACACGCCCTGTTCTTCTTCCGGGAACAGCGGCTCATCATACCAGCGGAACACCGAGCCCGTTTCCGCACCGATCTTTACCGCATAACGTATTATTCTTTCATCATACGGAAGCTCAACACGCTTACGCTTTGAGAAGGTAAATGTATGACGGTTAAAATTCTCATAAATATAGTACATATTATTGTATACGGATGAAAACGCATAGAAATTGTTCATGCTCCTTATACCACGCTGATGCTCTCTTGTCCATACGGGGCTGACATCCCATATATTCCGCTGACCGAACATCATGACGTTGTCCCGTGCTATGCAGTTTTCAAACTCACAATAGCTTCCGCAAAACATTGATGTCCTTTTTGAGGACCTTTGATGATTGTATCCGTATCCTGCATACAGCATGAAATTACCTTGCACAAGCACATTGGATATAATATCGGGGCTCTTGCCGCATCTGCCCGTCTTTTTGTTGTCGACGCCGCACCATATTTCAACAAGTGAGCCGTTGTATTCAAAAACATTGTTTACAATGCTCATGTTATTCATCACGACGGGAGACTCAGCACCAAAGTCGCTTTGGATCGTAACTGCCGCATCATACGTCTGGTGTATCCAACAGTTCCTCATGATGAAGCCATCCATGCCGCCGTACCATTCAAAGCCCTGACCGTATCTCAGGGATTCATTTCCGTGTATACCTCCTCCTATCCATGACACCTCACAGTTTTCAACAACAATGCTTTTTGTGCCTATATCAATGCCGTATGACGAGCAGTATTTAACGGACAAATTACTTACGGTTATATTGCTGCCCTCTCCACAGCTCCAATGTGAGTAAATAACGTATCCCCTTTGAGCCATGCGTATATCATCAAACACATCACCGGGGTTACCCTCCTTACAATAAAGGTACAGCTTACCTGCAACCCAATCATGGAAAAATTCAAGCTCATTTTCAAGACAACCGGGACTTGTGAAAGCCTTATTACC
>CAYOGO010000025.1:0-4835 GCA_964403405.1 uncultured Lachnospiraceae bacterium
CCTGAATCTTGCGTGTCTGCCAATTCCACCATACTCGCATATACAAACATTGCCGTTGGCACTGCAAGTGACCATCCGCAACGATTTACTTTAATATTATATTACAAAATCCGTTTTTTGTCAATACATAAAGGTCACAAAAGATCTCTGTTTTTGAAAAAAGAACGCATTATCGTCCGTCAAATGTAAAATATTATTCATTTTTGCATATCTTCCGAGAATATTGCGATTGACAAAATATCCTAAATATGCTATAATAAATCAATGTACGAATAAATTTTGTTTATATGAATAAAATTTTTTTATAACTATACACATAACGAAAGGAACATTATAATGGCAGATAAAAAGTTTTACATTACTACTCCGATATATTATCCAAGCGATAAGCTTCATATCGGGCATGCCTACTGTACAGTTGCCGCAGATGCCATCGCAAGGTTTAAGCGTTTAACGGGCTATGATACATTCTTTTTGACCGGAACAGATGAGCACGGTCAGAAGATAGAAAAAATAGCAACTGAAAAGGGTGTTACACCTCAGGAATACGTTGATAATATAGTTGTCGGAATAAAGGATCTTTGGAATATGCTTCATATTTCGTACGATAAATTCATAAGAACGACTGATGAGGAGCACGTAAAAACAGTTCAAAAAATATTCAAGCAATTATATGATCAGGGCGATATTTATAAGGGCGAATATGAGGGCTGGTACTGCACACCATGTGAGTCATTTTGGACGGAAACACAGCTCGTTGACGGCAAATGCCCCGATTGCGGAAGACCCGTTGAAAAGGCTAAGGATGAGAGCTATTTCTTAAAGCTCAGCAAATATGCCGACAGACTTATTGAATACATTGAGACTCATGATGAATTCATACAGCCGCCGTCAAGAAAAAATGAGATGCTCAATAATTTCTTGCGTCCGGGACTTCAGGATCTCTGTGTTTCAAGAACGTCGTTTAAGTGGGGAATTCCCGTTACATTTGACGATAAGCACGTCGTTTACGTTTGGCTCGACGCATTGACAAATTATATCACTGCTTTGGGATATGAGTCCGACAATGAATCTCTTTACAAAAAGTATTGGCCGGCAGATGTACACCTTGTAGGCAAGGAGATAGTACGCTTCCACACAATAATATGGCCTATAATTTTGATGGCATTGGGAATTGAATTGCCTAGGCAGGTATTCGGTCACGGTTGGCTGGTATTTGACGGCGACAAGATGTCAAAATCTAAGGGCAATGTCGTTGATCCCGTTATGCTTATAAACAGGTACGGATCCGATGCCATAAGATACTTTCTCTTAAGAGAAATAGCATTCGGTTCAGACGGTCAGTTCTCAAATGAGTCACTCGTAAACAGGATTAATTTTGATCTTGCAAACGATTTCGGTAATCTCCTGTCAAGAACAGTGGCAATGATTGAAAAGTATTTCGATGGAACAGTCCAGGAAAATTCAGCATACGACGAGGAAAAGGATGCTGAATTCATTGCAATGGTAAAGGAATTGCCGTCGAAGGTCGAAAATGACATGAATGCATTGCAGATAAATACAGCTCTTGAGGATATTTGGGCTGTTATAAGCCGTGCAAACAAGTATATAGACGAGAATGCACCGTGGATACTCGCTAAGGACGAAGCAAATAAGGCACGCTTGGGTACTGTGCTTTACAACCTCGCCGAAATGTTAAGATATGCAGGTGTTCTTTTGTCACCATTCCTTACAAAGGTGCCCGAAAAGGTGTTTGAGCAGCTTGGTATAAGCGATCCTCAGCTTAAAACATGGGACAGCCTTGCCGAATTCGGCGGTCTTAGGGCAGGAACAAAGGTATGCAAGGGTGATGCTGTATTCCCGAGAATAGATGTTAAAAAGGAGCTGGATGAATTGGAAGCTATAAAGCAGGCAAATATGGTAGCTGCTGCTGAAAAGGCCAAAGCAGCTGAAAAGGAAGAAAAACATGAAGAAAACGGTACAAACGTGCCCTATAAGCCTGAAATAACGATAGACGATGTTGACAAGATAGACCTCAGAGTAGGCGAGATCATTGAAGCAAAAAAAGCTGAAAAATCAAAGAAATTGCTTATTTTTAAGGTAAATTGCGGCAATGGTGAAACAAGACAAATAGTTTCCGGTATTGCCAAGTTCTTTACTCCTGAGGAAATGATAGGCAAAAAGGTCATTTTTGTTGCAAACCTCAAGCCGGCAACGCTTGCAGGCAATATTTCCGAGGGCATGCTCCTTGCTGCTGAGGATAAGAACGGTAATCTTGCAATGCTTACCGTTGATAAGAATCTCCCCGCAGGAAGCACGGTATCATAATGAGCGGAAAATACGGACTTTTTGATAGTCACGCTCATATTGACGATGAACGATTTGATTTGGATAGGGAAGAGCTGTTAAAGTCTCTTCCCGATTTTGGTATTGCAAGACTTGTAAATATCGCATCTGACCGTGCATCATCACTTCAGAGCATACAGCTTGCCGAAAGGTATGATTATATCTACGCTTCCGTCGGTATCCACCCTCAGAATGCGGTGGATATGAGGGACGATGATATTGATCTTTTTGCCGACTGCATAAGAAACAACAAAAGGGTCGTTGCATTGGGTGAGATCGGACTTGATTATCACTATGATAAGCCGACAAGAGATATCCAAAGGGACTGCTTTGTCAAGCAAATGCAGCTTGCACGTGAGCTCGGCATGCCAGTCGTATTACACATAAGGGACGCTTACGAGGATGCATTGGAAATAATGAAATATTTCGGTAAAATGCCTGCAAACGGTGTTGTACACTGCTTCAGCGGAAGCGTTGAATTTGCTCGTGAGGTGTTAAAGCTCGGATATTTTATAGGAATAGGCGGTGTGTTAACATTCAAAAACGCAAAAAAGCTTGTGAGTGTTGCACAGGAAGTTGATACGGACAGTATTGTTATAGAAACAGATTGCCCGTATATGGCACCGACACCGTTCAGGGGGCAACGTAACGATCCGTCAAAAGTATTCTATGTTGCGGAAAAATTGGCTCAGATAAAGCAGACCGAGACTGATATTATAATAGAAAGCACGTACAAAAACGCAAACCGTTTATACAAAATTTCTGACTGACGGATTTTGCGAATAAATATTACACATTACTTTGATCACAAAAATATGACAGAAGAAAACAGAATAAAATTAACATCACCAAGCGTGGCACATGATATAATGCAAAGGCATGGATTTCACACAATGAAGGCATTCGGTCAAAACTTTCTTTGCGATGAGCATTACGTTGAAGGCATTGTTGATGCGGCACAAATAACAAAAGACGACGTCGTTATTGAGATAGGCCCCGGAATAGGCACTTTAACTCAGCTTATGTGCGAGCGTGCCTCACATGTTGTAGCCATTGAGATCGACAAAAAGCTCGTGCCGATACTTGACGAAACGCTCGGCAGATATGACAATTTCACGCTCATAAACGAGGATGTTCTCAAAGCCGATCTTAAAGGTATCATCAATCAATATTCGCCTCTCAGAGCCGTTAAGGTGGTGTCCAACCTACCGTATTATATTACAACGCCTGTAATCATGCGTTTCCTTGAGGAAGACATTGAATTCTCATCCATGGTGCTTATGCTGCAGATCGAGGTTGCAGACAGGCTTTCGGCACAGCCCGGTAATAAGGACTACGGTGTTGTTTCCGTAATGCTGCAATGTGCATATGACATTGAATTGATGCTCAAGGTTCCTGCAAGCGTTTTTGTACCGCGTCCACAAGTCAATTCCGGTGTAATACGCTTGACACAAAAACAAAAACGCCTCACAGCGCGTGATAACGAATTATTTAAGTCAATAGTTAAGGGATCATTTGCACAAAGAAGAAAAACGCTCCTGAATTCACTTTCCTCAGTGCCTGCATTACGTATTTACAATAAGAACACCATAACCGATGTATTGTACTCGCTTGGTATAGAACCGACAGAAAGATGTGAGAAATTGAGTATAGAGCAGTTTATAGCCATCGCCGATGCTTTTGGTGCCGAAAGAGGTTAAATGAGTGAAAAGAGGCATATTTCTTCGCAAAACAATGATTTTGCGAAGAAATATAAATTCACGCCTCATCTGCTCCCATGGCAAAAGCTGTGCCATCGAGAGCTTATTTTACGAATAAAAAAGGTTGAGTCAAAAAACTCAACCTTTTGTTTTTATCAATTTACATATATCTCAACGGTCTCCATTGCCTTTGCAATGAGTGCATCACAGTCAAGCAAACTTTCTGCCTCAAGAACTTTTTCAAGCTGCGGCTTTGTTGCGGGGTGCTTTGGCTGGAATACCGTACAGCAATCCTCAAACGGCTGTATCGATATGTCATGAGTGCCTATTTTAACGGCGATGTCAACGATCTCCTGCTTATCCATGCAGATAAGCGGCCTGAGCACCGGCAATGTTGTCGCATTATTGGTTACCGTCAATCCCTCTATCGTTTGGCTTGCAACCTGCCCCAGACTTTCACCCGTAAAAATTGCTTTACAGTTGTTTTCCTTTGCCACCTTATCGGCTATTTTCATCATAAAACGCCTTGTGAGTATCGTCATAAATTCTTCCGGGCATTTTTCATGTATTTCACGCTGTATCTCCGTCAATGACACAACAAACATCCTTGTTTTTCCGCAATACGGCTTAATAGCCTTCAAAAGGTCGATAACCTTTTCTTTAGCTCTGTCCGACGTGTACGGATAGCTGTGGAAATGTATCGCTTCAACATCAATGCCCCTCTTGGCGGCAAAATAAGCCGCAACAGGGCTGTCTATACCACCTGATAGCAAAAGCAAGCCCTTGCCC
>CAYOGO010000025.1:4845-9496 GCA_964403405.1 uncultured Lachnospiraceae bacterium
CGAGGCATTTTATATTTCTTTCGATGATGTATGTCTCGTCCCTTATTTCAAGGCTTACAGTCAGCTCCGGCTCATGTACATCAACTGTGAGCACATCCGGATATGCATCAAGCAATGTATCGCCCAAATGACGTGACACATCTATAGAGCCCATCGGGAAAAGCTTATTTGTTCTCTTTGTCTCAACCTTAAACTTGATCTTGTCCTTTCCGATCTCATCTATCATGCTACCGGCAACTTCAACGACTTTCTTTTCTATGCTCTCCATTTCGGAAGGTATTTTGCATGCAACCGATATAGAAGTCAAGCCGAAAATATTCTTTATCGCATTGATTATATCGTCCTCAGTCTGGATCTGCGATGTGATGTAAAACCTGCCTACCTCCTTGCGTATATCCACGCCCTCCATATCACGCAATGCTCTGCGTATGTTGTTCAACAATGTTTTTTCAAAAAAAGGCCTGTTTTGTCCCTTTAAGAATATTTCACCATATTTTGCAATAAGTATAGAATCCATATTTTTCTCCTTTTATTATTTTTGTGCGTATCTTTCAAGCTCTGCAACAGCTTCATTTATTGCATTTATAAGCCCCGTTACCTCATCCTCCGTATTGTCAAACGAAAGACTTATCCTTATTACCCCCTGTGCAACGTCGGGCGAGGTTCCCAACGCCTGCAACACATGGCTCATGCTGCGCTTGTGTGACGAGCATGCCGATCCCGTGCTCACGTAAAAGCCCTTGCTCTCCAATGTGTGCAACAGTACCTCTCCCCTTACGTTTTTTGCGGAAATACTCACAATATGCGGTGCAGAGCATTCTCTTGAGCACATGAGCGTTATATTGTCCGCCTGCTCAAAGGTATCGTACATCATATCGTGCATTTTTTGAAGGCGCACCGCTCCACCGCTTGCAATTATACTGCGGTTCTTTTTTACGGCAGCGGCAAAAGCCGCAATTCCCGGAATATTTTCTGTGCCGCTGCGAAGCCCAGATTCCTGACCTCCGCCGTAATTTATGTTGTCGATATTTACGCCATCCGCAACATACAATGCGCCGCACCCCTTAAAGCCATGTACCTTGTGTGCACTGAATGAGGCAAGTGAAACATTTGCCTTTTTCAGATTGATCGGAATCTTCATATACGACTGTACGCAATCAACATGGAATGAAGCACGTGGAGCAAGCTTTTTGACTAATTGTCCCACCCTTTCGATCGGTTGAACAGTGCCCGTCTCGTTATTGACATGTGCCATACTGACAAGCGTTGTATGCGTATCAAGCACGGAACAAAGCTCGTCAATATCTATAATACCGTTTTTGTCAACATTAAGATATGTAACATGCCAGCCCAAGGCTTCAAGGTACTTATAGGCATTCAATACTGACGGATGCTCCGTCTTCAATGTTACTACATTCATGCCGATGCTCTTTTTTCTGTATGCCGTACCCAATATTGCAGTATTGTTTGACTCTGTACCGCCTGATGTAAAGTATATATATTTATCATCACATCCCAAGGAGGACGCTATCGCATGCCTTGAGTCCTTTAATATATTTTCAGCCTGAATGCCCAATCTGTGCAATGATGACGGATTACCGAATACATGCGATGCATTTATCATTGCTTCAACTGCCTCATCGCACGGCTTTGTTGTTGCCGAATTGTCAAAATAAAAAATATTATCCATCATTTCCCCATCTATCAAGCTTTTATGTTATCGGGATTGAAAAGCTTCATATACTCAACCATTTGCTCGTCCGGCTCAAATACTATTACGACCTTGCTGTCATCCTTGACAAAAACCATGTAATACAGGTGCTCACCGCGGTTGAGAAAAATGTTCACCTTTTTTATATTTCTGTCCTTAAAATATCTTTGAAAGCCATCATCCGTTATGGGACGCATCTCCAGAATATTTGCAACGTCTATCGAGACGAGTTTTTTTCTTTTTTTATCATTGAGTATCTTTGCAATATCCAATGTGCCGTTTGTAAGCGTGTAGTCGTATTCAACTCTCACGGTCTGTGCAAGAGTATAAAACAACGCACAGAGCAACGCCGCAATAACAGCCAATATCAAAAACGGTATGCTTGCTATACCGCCGGAAAGCAGTATTAAAAACGATACTATTCCGCATATAATGCAAAGTACCATGTATACCGCATAAATAACAGTTGAATTTGTTGTTGGATTATTTACGGACATCTCGTAAAAAACATCCTTTTTGACCTTCATTGAAAGTCTTCTGTGCTCATCATTTGAATTAAATATATCCTCGGGCATAATATCTCCTCATATAAATTGTTTTTCTTAAAGTCAAACATACGTTTGCAAAGGCATTTACGCCTTGCTTGCGTATTATAACACGAGTAAAAATGCTTGCTTGCAAGGGCATTTTTGCGACATGGTTCAATATAGCAAGCAGCACAACAGTGCGGCAAACGATAGTTTGCAAAGGCGTTTACGCCTTGCTTGCGTATATTATACCACAAAACCCGATTTTTTTATATACCGCTTTTGCCTAAATCCGTTAAAAAAAACATATTTTTGTAACATAACGGAAAAAATCATAATTATATGCACAAAATAGTAAAAAAATAATTGCATTTTTCAGCAATTTTTGATATAATAGACGTATAAAATATTCAGGAGGAAAATCAAAATGATTGTTTGTCAACATTGCGGTACAAAAAACAACGACAATTTTAATTGCTGTTATAATTGCGGTACTCCGTTGCCCAAAAAAGCATCTGCATCAGTAGCCGATGAAGAAAAGAAGCCGAATATAATGCCTCTTTCCTATTCCGAATACGACGAAACAGACGATGAGAGCATTACAGAGTCTTCAGATGAATTTACAACGGAGGAACAGGCTGATAATTTTAACGAAAGCGACTATTCGACGAACGACTACCCTGAGGAGAAAGATAATGATGAATCCTTGGAGACAGCCTCGTATTACAGCTCAGCTTACAGCGATAACATGGGTAATACCACCGTCATAAAAAAGCCGAAGCCTCAGCAGACAAAAAAGAAAAAGAATTCAAGGTACGAGGTCAATCTTTCAAAGCTTATACCTGCATTGATATTTGCACTTGTTGCCTTGTTTGTGATATTTATAACGATAACAAGCTTTGACAGATGGTTTGAATCTACACCGGGTGGTCCCACACCCACTCCGTCGAAATCATCCTCGCCTCTTGAGTCTGATTTCAGCACAAGCGCACTTGTGTACAGCGATCTTGACAGCAATGGCAATAAGGTGTTTACTCTCAGGATACAGACAGCAGGGACATCGGTTTCCGTTCTTAACAACACATACAATGTCGAAGACGGATATGCCGTTGTTGATATATCGGAGCTTGATATTTATAAGAATTACAGACCGTCAAATATACAATACGGTCAGAAATTTGATACAAAGGTCCCGATAATCGTATCAAAATCAGGATATGCCGATTTCAGATATGAGGTTGAGGTTCAGGGTGTGTCCACCCCATCTGCTCCGTACGAGCTCCTGTCGCCCAGGGCTGAATCAACGGATATTTACTCAACAAATACAACCGTATCATTCCGTACGGAAAAGGACAGCAAGATATACATCAACGGAACGGATTACACTGAAGAATATTTTGATGCTTCGACAGGTATTTTCTCAATAACCTTAAACACTCCCCTAGCAGATGAGCCGTACAGATACGTTATCCGCATTGAGTCCACTGATTATATGACACGTGAGATCAATTTTGAGCTTACACGTACACAGTCATGGGATCCTAATGCTGCTCCCGAGGTAAAGGTCGACAAAACCGTTTGGGAAACTGACGACGATGCATTTGTCACCATAACGGGTACGTTTATGGGTAACCCCGATGATCTCTCGTTTGTCGAAACATACTCTCCCACGGCGGTAGAATTAGTGTCTTTAACTATGAGCAATGACGGCAGCGGCAGATTTGAGGCAGTTGTAAAGGTAAATAAGCTTGGTTGGTCGGAGGTATCCGTTGAGTGTAAGACGAACCTTGATTATTCGGATTCGATATACATCAAGTGCCTTGCAAACTCTCTCGGCGGATTCTACGGTAAGTATGCAACATCATGTAAGGACGTGCTTAAAGAGTATGATAAGATCAACTCCGGCAGCTATAAGGGTGACAGATTTGTTACCTACGGCAATAATTATGCCATAATAAAATCAGTTGAAAAGACCGAGCTTGGTTACGCATTCTACGCCACACTCAATAACGGTACCGAGGATCAGCTCATTTATGTTGAAACATTTGAAGATGCATTCACATTTGAGCCCGGTCGCAAGGTGCAAATGTTCGGCAATCTTTACGGCGATAAGGACGGAACTCCGAGATTTTTAGCCGTAATGATAACCGCAAAATAAAGACAACCTTATATAAGCAGTTACCCCCGACAGATACATCATAGTCTGTCGGGGTTTTTTCAAGCAAGGTATGTGCTTTGTATACATATCGTAAAATAAGCATCCGACCTAATTATATATAATAAAAAAAATATCTTGAAAAAAAACACGTTTTATGGTAAAATATACACTGTGTCAGTTTAGCACGTTAAAGCGTTAATGAATGGAGATAATATGTCGGGTGATTTTAAGTTATATATGGATTCAATAAAGAAA
>CAYOGO010000026.1:0-9399 GCA_964403405.1 uncultured Lachnospiraceae bacterium
ATTTATTACCTTTGAATAGCTCTGGTACATTATTTCACATCTTGCACGCATTTCCGCTTCGTTAAATACCTTGTTGTTTGTAAAAAGACGAATATTCTTTTCATCGAGGAAGTGCGTCAATGCTTCAGGTGTGGACTTGAGATTGAGTAAGCCACGCTTTTCAGCCTCCTTTATCCACACATCATCATATCCGTTACCGTTAAAGAGTATTCTCTTGTGCTCCTTGATGGTATTTTTTATCAGGTCGTGTAAAACGGGCTCATAATCCTTTTCACCCTCAAGTGCATCGGCAAACTCATTGAGGACCTCCGCAACGGCTGTGTTGAGTATTATGTTGCATTCTGCAATGGAGGCTGACGAACCGAGCATTCTGAACTCAAACTTGTTGCCTGTAAACGCAAACGGGGATGTTCTGTTTCTGTCGGTCGTGTCCCTTGCAAAGCGCGGCATTGCGTGAACGCCTATTCTTAAGAGCTCCTTTTCCTTAGAGTCATACGGTGTATCCGTCTCAATAGCGTCGAGTATGGCGGAAAGCTCCTCACCGACAAATATGGAGACAACGGCGGGAGGTGCTTCATTTGCACCGAGACGTTGATCGTTTGATGCAGATGCAACAGAAATTCTCAAGAGATCTTGATAATTGTCCACTGCCTTTATTACCGCACAGAGGAAAAGCAGAAATTGTGCGTTTTCGTACGGCGTTTCACCCGGCTCAAGCAGATTTACGCCCGTATTTGTTGAAAGAGACCAATTATTATGCTTACCGCTTCCGTTTACCCCTGCAAAGGGCTTTTCGTGAAGAAGACATACAAGACCGTGCTTTGCGGCAACCGTTTGCAAAAGATTCATCGTAAGCTGATTGTGATCGGTCGCAATATTTGTTGTTGTAAATATGGGTGCGAGCTCATGCTGTGATGGTGCTGCTTCATTATGCTCTGTTTTTGCCAATACTCCGAGCTTCCACAATTCATCATCAAGATCCGTCATGAATGCCTTGATACGAGGCTTTATTGTGCCGTAATAATGGTCATCCAGCTCCTGCCCCTTAGGTGCCTTTGCACCTATCAACGTTCTGCCGGTAAAAATAAGGTCGGGACGCTTGTCAAAAAGCTCCTTGTCAACAAGAAAGTATTCCTGCTCCGGACCGACCGTTGTTTTGATTGATGTAACATCGTTATTGCCGAAGATCCTCACTATTCTCAGGGCTTGCTTGTTTATTGCCTCCATTGAACGCAAAAGAGGCGTTTTTTTATCTATTGCCTCGCCACCGTAGGAACAAAAGACCGTCGGTATATAGAGTGTGTTATCCTTTATAAATGCGTACGATGTCGGGTCCCATGCGGTGTAGCCCCTTGCTTCAAAGGTGGAACGAATACCGCCTGACGGGAATGACGAAGCGTCTGATTCACCGCGTACAAGCTCCTTGCCGGAGAACTCCATAATTACCTTGCCGTCGGAATCCGGAGAAATAAAGCTGTCATGCTTTTCGGCGGTAATACCCGTCATGGGCTGGAACCAATGTGTAAAATGCGTTGCACCCTTTTCTATTGCCCAATCCTTCATTGCGTTAGCAACGACATTGGCAACCTCGGCATCAAGCCTTTTACCGTTCTGAATGGTGTTCTGCATTATTTTGTATGTTTCCTTAGGCAGCTTTTCCTTCATTACGGAATTGTCAAATACCATTGATCCGAATATTTCCTTAACTCTGTTCATATGTAGTATACTCCGTTGTGATTTTATGCGAAAAATGTAAATAAAATGCTGGTCGCAGCTTTATTTACACTGATCCGCACTATGATATTATATTATATAACGGACGAATGATTTTGTCAAGCATACAAAAAATGATTTTTTTAAGCTTTAAAAAGTTTTGCAGACATGATAAAATATAGTTGACAAAATTTGATTTTTAGTGTATAATATAACAGTAACGTTTGAAAACGTTGTAAGATCAATTGCCGGCTTAGCTCAATTGGCAGAGCAGCTGATTTGTAATCAGCAGGTTGCGGGTTCGAGTCCCATAACCGGCTCCATGAAAAGCACTTGCGATAGCAAGTGCTTTTTTTACTGTGCTTGTTGTGGGCATGGGATGTAGTCTTTGGTAATAATGTTTACTTAAGATTCAGGTTGTAATTTTGAATCTTCATTTTTTGTAATTTTTTCGAGCCTTTGGGATTTGAATCTGCAACATTTTCGCATATTTGAAGATTGGCTTCTTTCCTGATACAATATAGACAGGAAAAGCGAAGAAATAAAAACTAAAAAACAACGACAATAAAGTAATGAGCAAGCTCCTCCCATCTGCTGCTGCGGATGAGGGAGCTTTTTTATAAGCATTGGGTGAGTTTTGATAAAAAGTCATTTGCCCCTCTTTATTTTTTTTCAAAAATAGTGTATAATATATGCATAATTAAAAACAGATACAATGGGAGATACATATTTATGAAAGTATTAAACGGTAAATTTGCTCTTATAGACGGTGAAGTGTTTTGTAATGCAGAAGATACCGCATCGGTAAATAATATACTTCAGTCAATGGGCTTAAATAAGGTCAGCGAGGAAGAAATAAGCTCTGCTTACCGCGGAACCATGGCGTATTCCATAATGGCAGCGCATAATGCTTCGGGCAAGGAGAGTGACCTTAAGATCAAGTTTGATGCAATGGCATCACATGATATAACTTACGTTGGTATAATCCAGACTGCAAAATCAAGCGGACTTGAGCAATTTCCTGTTCCGTACGTTATGACAAACTGTCATAACAGCCTTTGTGCGGTCGGCGGAACCATAAATGAGGATGATCACTTGTTCGGTCTTTCCGCAGCAAAGCGTTACGGAGGCATTTTTGTGCCGCCGCATATTGCCGTAATACACCAATATATGAGAGAAATGATGGCAGGCTGCGGTAAAATGATACTTGGATCTGACAGCCATACACGTTATGGCGCATTCGGTACCATGGCGATAGGTGAGGGCGGTCCTGAGCTTGTAAAGCAACTTGTAGGAAGAACTTACGATGTAAAACGCCCCGAGGTTGTGCTCGTGTATGTTACGGGTAAGCCGCAGCTCGGCGTTGGACCTCAGGATGTTGCACTTGACCTCATTGCTTCAACATTCCCCAACGGGCTTGTGAAGAATAAGGTGCTTGAGTTTGTCGGCCCCGGAATTAAGAATCTGTCAATGGATTTCAGATCGGGAATTGACGTAATGACAACGGAGACTACATGCTTGTCTTCAATTTGGACGACCGATGAGCAAACTCATGAGTATTTCAAGATACACGGCAGAGAGGATGATTATAAAAAGCTCTCGCCCAAAACACTTGCGGTGTACGATATGGTCGTATATATGGATCTTTCGGAGGTACAGCCCATGATCGCATTGCCGTTCCATCCGAGTAATGCATATAAGATAAAGGACTTCACACAGAATGCAAGAGATATTTTTGCGGAGCTCGGTAAGGATAAGGCATTTGCGGCACTTTCGCTCGAAAGCAAGATAACCGACAAGGGAGTAAGAGCCGATCAGGGCATAATTGCAGGCTGCAGCGGCGGTACATTTGAAAATATTTATACTGCGGCAGATCTGCTTAAGTCGCATTCGGCAGGCACTGATGCATTTACATTGAGCGTATACCCTCAGAGCCAACCGGTATATTATCAGCTCAATAAGATCGGTGCGATCAACAACTTGTTTGAATTCGGTGCGGTGGTAAAAACTGCATTTTGCGGTCCGTGCTTCGGTGCAGGCGACGTTCCGGCAAACGGTGCACTGAGCATAAGACATACAACGAGAAATTTCCCCAACCGTGAGGGCTCTAAGCCGGGACAGGGTCAATGTGCAGGTGTAGCGCTTATGGATGCACGCTCAATAGCGGCAACGGCACTGAATGGTGGTATAATAACGCCTGCGACAGAGGTTGAAATGCCCACAAGTACTTATAAATATGAGTTTAACGGACAGATATATACAAACAGATGCTATAACGGCTTTGGTGATCCGCATAAGGATGTTGAGTTAAAATACGGTCCGAACATAGTTGATTGGCCTGAAATACCGTCACTTAAGGATAATCTTGTGCTTTTTGCGGCAGCAGTGCTTGATGACGATGTTACGACGACCGACGAGCTCATTCCGTCAGGAGAAACATCATCGTACAGATCAAACCCCATGAAGCTGGCAGAGTTTGCGCTCAGCAGACGTGAGCCGAAATATGTAGACAGAGCAAAGGCATCAAAGGCAATGTATGATGACTTCCGCAACGGTAATAAGTCTTATAGGATAATTGCCGTTGAAAAGCTGCTCAATATGGATCTCAATGCTGAGAATACGGGAATAGGAAGCCTTATTTATGCAACAAAGCCAGGTGACGGCTCTGCAAGAGAGCAGGCTGCATCGTGTCAGAGAGTTTTGGGAGGATGGGCAAATATTGCCATAGAATACGCGACAAAGCGTTACAGAAGTAACTGCGTAAATTGGGGCATGCTGCCATTTACGGTCACACAACGCCCTGATATCGATGCAGAGGATGCGATAGTTATTCCGGGAATACTTGTAAAGCTCAAAAATATGGACAAAACAGTTCCCGCATACATTGTTAAGGCGGATGGCAGAGTGGTTGACATAGAGCTTTCGCTTGCAGGTCTTGAAGAGGACGAAAGAGACATTATAGTTCAGGGTTGTCTTATGAATTACTACAAGAGCGGAATGTAATGCCCGGGAGCATCATCGTTGCATTGTAAATTAACGATAAAAATACATATTTTATAAAATATCTCCATAGAATCTATTAGGTTTTATGGAGGTTTTTTATATGCGTAAATTTATGATCTGTTTTTTGGCGATGACAGCGTTTTTGGCTTGCTTTGCAAATAAAGCAAATGCACAGGTTGCGGAGTTCGTATTGAATTATGATGTGTCATCTGCAATGCTGCTTGAGTACGAAACGGGCGAGGTGCTGTATTCGTATAATGAAACGAAGCACGTGCCGATAGCAAGCATCACAAAGGTGATGACGCTGATACTTGCATTTGAGGCGATAGAGAGCGGAGTTATATCATATGATGATAATGTCACAATAAGTGCGGATGCATCTGCAATGGGCGGATCAGGAGTGTTTTTGCATACGGGTGAGGAGGTCAGCGTTGAGGATCTGTTTAAAGCGATCATAGTTGCCTCGGCAAATGACGCATGCGTTGCCATGGCAGAGACCATTGCAGGAAGCCAGTCTCAATTTGTCGTGCTTATGAATAATAAGGCAAAGGAGCTCGGTATGCAGGATACATATTTTGTAAACTGTACGGGTCTGCCGGATACGGGATATTACAGCTGTGCAAGGGACGTGGCAATGATGTCAAGAGTCTTGATGTCCCATGAGGATTATTTCAAATGGAGCTCAATATGGCTTGATACAATGGATAACATAAAGAATAAAACGGTAATAACAAATACAAACAAGCTGGTAAGGTTCTATAACGGCTGTGACGGCACAAAAACAGGATTTACAAATGACGCCATGCATTGTGTGTCCGCAAGCGCAAGGCGTAACGGTGTGAGGTACATTGCAATAGTGCTCGGAGCAAAAAGCTCGGAGGAAAGATTTTCATTGGCAAAGGAGTTGTTGAATTACGGCTTTGCAAATTACAAGACAGTAACCGTCGTGAAAAAAGAGCAGGGCTTTGACGGATCGAAAAATCTTAAGGTCAGGCTGGGGAAGAATGATCATGTTGATGGCATTGCGGGAGCGCAGCTTATACGCGTGGCGGAGGTGTCACAAAAAACGGACTACACGGTAACGAGCACACCCGATGAAATAATAACCGCACCGATAAATGCAGGTGATAAGATAGGCTACTACATAGTGTACGCAAACGGTGAGGAGATAGCAAGGATAGATATGCTTGCTGCAAACAGCATAGAACGCTTGAATTTAGGCGATTATATTAAAAATATGTTTGCAGTGCTGTTTAATTGCAGGACGATCATGTCGTAAAAGTAAATTTTTATGAAATTATTGCCTTTTAAGTATTGACAAAAGTGCAAAAATAATATATTATATGTAAAATAGGATATTAGTGGGCATAAACGGTAGGTAAAAAGGAGAAAAGCCGTGCAGAGAGCTCACCCCATTTAAAGAGGATCGTGTAACATATGAAGAAATCAACAACAAAAATATTATCCGCATTTCTTGTGCTGTCAATGCTGTTGTCAACGCTTGTGATAACAAATAAGGCAAAGGCGGATACATTTTATAAAACGTTTCTGTCTCTTTGCGAGGGGCAGGAGTGGTTTATATCCTTTGTCAATGCAAAATTTATAGAGAACGGGCAGCGTTTTTCGGATGTGACATCGGAAAACGATCCGATATTGCTCAATATTACGGAAATGATGCTCCCGTCATCGGGTATAACTAAAGTTCCGGAGGCCGTGAAGTATTTTAAAAACCTTGCATATGTCGATCTGTCATATAACGATATAGAGGATATTTCCGCATTGTACAGTTGTCCGTACATAATGTATCTGAAGGCGGACGGTAATTGCATAAAAAATGTTGATACGGCAGGCTTTTCCGATCTGACCACTTTATCTCTTGCGGACAATCTGCTTGAAGAAATGCCGTTGCTTTCGGCTAATACCAAAATAAAATATATTGATCTTTCGCATAACAATATATCGACATTGTCATCGCTTGAGGGATTAAAGAGCATAACAGAGCTGGACCTCAGTGCAAATGACATTTCATCCACCGTGGAATTGGGGAGCTTTACCATGGCTGCCGAAAACGGTGATGCACTTGTTGATCTTTCTTATAATTATTTGAGGACGGTAGACAGCATAGGCAATATTAAAAATGCGATAACGCTTGATATTTCACATAATTTTATTACAATGGGCCTTGGCGGAATATCGGATGATACTACTACGCTTGACGTTTCGTACAATTTAATATCGGATGCAGGTGAGCTTAAGGGCAAGACAAAATTGAAAAGCCTTGACATTTCGCATAACGATCTCACGACGGTTGAGGATATCGGCACCTGTGTTGAGCTTGTGTCATTGAATCTCGCATCAAATAAAATAAAGAATATAAACGGCATCGAGGAATTAAAAAACATTGAATCACTCAATATGTCAAATAACGGACTGAGTGATATGCCGCTCTGCACGACACTCACAAAGCTCAAGTATCTTGATCTTTCGGATAACAGGATATCAAGCTTTGCATTGGTAAACAGGTACGAATCTCTGGTGTATCTGAATGCAGCAAACAATCTGGCAACGGAATTTTCGGGAATAAATACACTCAAGAGCCTTGTTTACGCTGATTTTTCTTATAATAAGATAGAAAAGGTGTATGCAAAGCTGCATCTCACGACACCGTCGTTAAAGGTGCTGAAGCTTTCGGGAAATGAGCTTTCCACAAGTGAGATAAAAAACATATTCGCAAACGGATACAGTGAAATATGGCTTGAGGATATTGATCTCAGGGGCAAATTGCCGGATATGTCGTTTTATCCTAAAATAAAAGAGCTGTACATGAGCGGTTCAACGCTCAATGATGAGGATATTGCAAACGTATTTACGCGTACGGATTATACGGGTCTGGGTCTCGGTGGAATAATAGACGATAATGTGTGCGCAGAGCTTAAAAAGCAAACAAGCCTCGTAGCATTGAATCTTGATAAGACGATGTATGTGAGTGAGTACTTTGACTTTTTGGCGGAATTGGGAGTGCTGGAGCTTTCAATAAGCGAATGCGGATTGAAGGGGCTTTCGACAGTGCTCTTTAACGGCAAGATCAAAAGCATAGACTGCTCAAATAACAGCATTGAAGCAATATCGGACGAGATATTGAATAATGCGGTGCTGAATAACGTGCTGGTTGATCTTTCGGGAAATAAGATCACGCAAAACAGAATGATGTACCTTTATATTGAAAGCATAGGGTATGATTTTGATGATAATTATCTTGACATAAATGCGGACAGAAAATTGACATTCAGCAACAGCACAATAAAGTGTGAGGTCGGTCAGATTGTTGACATATACAGTTATTTGAAAATGTCGGGCATATACGATGATATAGATATTGAAATGATCTCGGCATCCGGTCTTGATATAAAGATCGTGAACGGTAAAACATCAAGTATTGCAATCAATACGGAAACGCTTAAGATCGAGATAAAAAAAGCAGTGTCGATATTGGAGGATCTGACATTGGAGGTATCCGTTAAGGGTAACCGTAAAGAGGAGTATACTGCAAGAGTGTCTCTCTACACGGAGGAATCCCCGGTAATAGATGATGTTGTTGAAGGTGTGAATATTATCTACGGCATTGAGCTTGGAACGACATATGAGGCATTGTTAAAGTCATACGGCTTTGATGAGTCGTACAAGGCAGAGGCGTTTTATGCTGACGGCTCCGCGGTCGATATGAGTGATCTTGTCGGAACGGGTGCAGTGATTAGAGTTACCGATATTGATACCGGAGACGTTGTTTACGAGAGAACAGCTGTCATATTCGGTGATTGCAACGGCAACGGAAAGATAAATACAAATGATATTATGATAATAAAAAATCATATATACAACGAAAATCGACTAACCGGTATATACTTTTTTGCTGCGGATATAAACGGTAATGGTGTAGTCAATACAAATGACTTTATGCTTGTAAAACGTCACATTTTTAAGCAAAGTTTTATTTCTCAGACAGGAAATTGACAAATTTTTTAACAAATATGTTGCTTTTTTATGACAACTGTGGTAAAATATAGAAAGACTAAAGTTAATGCGTGATCAGCATTACGAAAGGAATGGTTATATTTATGGAGAATCAGACTAAGAAACTTTATCGCTCAACCAGCGATAAAAAGCTTTTTGGAGTTTGCGGTGGTATAGCACAGTACTTTAATGTAGACTCTACAATAGTAAGACTCATTGCCGTTGTACTTTTTATCTGTTGCGGCATTGGACTTCTCGCTTATTTGTTAGCAGCTTTGGTTATGCCCAAAGAACCCAACTGATCATGAGGGAATAAAAGTACCGTTTGCGGAAGGCGATCTTCTGCAAAACGGTACTTTTATTATCAAGGAAAAATTATGAAATTCAGCTTTATAACACCGCAGAATATAAGTTTTGAACAGGGTGCACATAAAAGAATGGGTGCGCTCGTGTCGGGCATGGGGCACAGAGCTCTGCTGCTGCACGGAAATTCAATGAAAAACGAGATAAGAGTAGCAATAGAGGGGTCATTGAATTCAAGCGGCATTGAAAGCATTGAGCATATCGTGCCGTCGGGTGAGCCTGAGGCGGGTAATGTCGATGATGCGGCTGAAAAATACATCGCAGGCAAATGTGACTTCATAATAGCAATAGGCGGAGGAAGTATTATTG
>CAYOGO010000027.1:0-9365 GCA_964403405.1 uncultured Lachnospiraceae bacterium
CAGGTCTAATGCTCTTTGATATTTTTCCTCTTTGGTCAGCACGTAATCTGTATTAAATGTTGATATAACAAAGATACCTATGCTGTTTTTGGCTAATATCTCGGCAATTTTATAATGTATTCCGATCAAAGAGAAATCAAGAACGCCCTGTATGCGGAATGCTCTCCAGCCGTCGTCCCTGTCCGTTGTATTTGTCGGTACAATGTCGGTTGGGCATACAAGCGAATTTTCTTCATCTGTTGTGCCGATAAATGTGTAATCTCTGGTTATGTCGACAGATGAAATATCACTGACCTTACAGATCGAAAAAATACGGTTTATCTTTTTTATTTCCATTGTCAAAAACCGAGCCTGTGTAACCAATCTGCACAGAGCATTGGCCAGTGCTTGGCACCGCCGTTAAAATCTCGTGCAAGGTTAAGTCCGTGTCCGCCCTCGGGGAATACATGTAATTCAAACGGAATTTTATGGTCAGCAAGTGCCTTTGCGAGCAAAATTGAATTATTTACGTTGACACAGTCGTCCTCAGCAGTATGCCATATAAACATCGGGGGAGTGTCATCAGTGATGCTCTCTTCACCTGAGTACTGCATAACGAGCTGCTCTTTTGTTTTTTCTTCAAAACGACCTATTAAAACGTATCTTGTTTCCTCGTGAGTGAGCTCACGCTTCATTGAAACTACCGGGTAGCAAAGTACAGCGGCATTTGGTCTGCAGGAAACTCTGTCTATTTCGTCACCGCTCTGTCCGTAATCGTAATGCGTTGCACCCATGCAAGCAAGATGACCGCCTGCGGAAAAACCGAGTACACCTATTTTGTCAGGATCGATATTGTATTCATCCGCATGGTAGCGTGCCCATCTGACAGCCCTGTTTATATCCGCTTTTATAGCGTTAAGGTCGTAAGGCTTGCAACGATAATGGAGAGTAAAGGCACTAATGCCGTTATCGTTGAGGAACATCGAAATGGGGTCGCCCTCATATTCCGCAAGACCGCAATAAGCGCCGCCGGGGCAGACTATAACACAGCCTGTTTTTATGGATCTACCGTTCTCGTCATATTTTGCAGGCACAATAAATGGCACAACAAAAGTTTCCTCCTGTTTGTAGCTTTCTTCGTACAATGGGGTTCCGTTATCCCAAAGCTTTATTTTTTCCATGTTTTCACCTCGTATATGTTTGATATATTATGCTTTTAATTTATACATTGTTTTTTTCCACTGTCCGCTGAAGTATCTCGAAACAAAGCAGATTATTCTGCATACCCAGTCAATTATCATCGCAATGTGAACGCCGACAGCTCCCCAATTAAAGTAGACCCCCAGTATTTTACTGAATCCTATTCTGAATATGAACATTGAGAGGATTGATACTATCATGGGGAATTTGACATCATTGCAGGCTCTGAGCATGTTGGGAAGAACGAATGATAACGGCCACAGGAATATAGCCAATCCGTCATGTATCATGACCAATGTGTATGCAAGATTCTTTGTTTCGGGCTCAAGCTTGTATAGGAGTAGAATTTGGTTCAAGAGCACGAGTATTGCGGTATTTAATATTGCAGTACCTATGTAAGTTATTGCCAGGAGCTTTTTAAGATAATACTTTATTTGTTCCTTATCCTCAGCACCTACACATTTACCTATAACGGCTATCATTGCGAGGTTCATTGCCTGACCGATAATGCACCCCAAGCCTCCCAATGTGTTTGCAACACCCATTGCTGCGATCGAGCTTGTGCCGAAATCGGTGACGGTGCTCATTACAAGTATTCTGCCGAGCTGGAATATGCCGTTTTCGAAGCCGCTGGGAATACCTATATACAAAATATCCTTTATTATTCCGAATTGTACGGTAAATCTATCCCTTGTAAAGTGTACCTCATACTTTGTGTTGTGCAGAAGAATGTATAATATGGCTGCCATCACGATCCTTGAGATCAATGTGGGTACGGCAACGCCTGCAACGCCCATTTTGAATACATAAACGCAAAGTGCATTGCCTACCACGTTTATGAGGTTACCTATTATCGATACTGTAAATGTCGTGCTTGTTTTGCCCATATTGCGAAAAAGTGCTGCACACCCGTTATAAATACCCAAAAACGGGAACGAAAATGATGATATTATAAAGTATGTAAGTGCGGCACTACGCACATCCGGCTCGATCTTACCGAAAAACAAGCTTAAAAGCTGATTTTTCAACACGAGAGCAAGCACCATCATAAACAGGCTTAATACAAGAACGGAGAACAAGACCTGCTTTGCAGCCTTGCGTGCAGAATCCGTGTTTTTTGCACCGAGGTGCTGGCCGACAACGACCGCACCGCCCGTTGCAATGGCGGACAGTATGCTGAATATAAGGTTATTGATCATGTCAACGAGCGAAACACCGGAAATTGCAGCTTCACCTACCGAAGATACCATGATAGCATCTGCCATACCTACCGTTATTGCCAATGTTTGCTCCAATACAAGCGGCAATATCAGCTTTCTGAGATCTGTGTTGGAATATAAATAATGGCTTCTGTCTACCTTTTGCATATCGATCACCTTCAAGCTTTTTTAACAGTCACATTATACTACATTTTGTCATAAATTACAAGGCGAAAAAAACAAAAACTTGTTGCGCATTATATTGTAAAATATGCTTTTTTGTGGTAAAATTTACAGAAAAGAAGAATAAAAACAAAACATTTTTTTAGCCTTCGGTAAAGAGAATGACTGCAATGGCAAGGATAAAGAACGAGAGATTTGAAAGGGTCTATTCTCAAGAAATTACGGCGGGCATGTATTAGGCGTTTTTCTGCGGTACCATGAGGCGTACAGAGGGGCGTTGGTTTGTAAACGAGAATAAGGAGATTATCTACGCACAAACGATGGGGACACTCAAAAGGGATGAGCCTGACCGTTATATGGACGGTGATATTTTGTACGGAGAAATACTTTGCGACTGCAATGCTTATGATGCATTTGCAAGGGATATAAAAACGGTTGACGGGCACATGCTCAGTCCATTGATATACTGCTATGAGCTTAAGGATGAGCAGATGTGCAAGAGCCTTCGCCGGAGGATAATATTTGACGAGTAAGAACTTTTTCTTGTTGTTTTTTACTTAAAACCGAGGAAAAGCGGTACGTATCATACTTTTGATCGGGACTGTTTTTCATCCATTATTACAAATTTGTTAAATATACGAAATGCTTTTATTATGTATTGACAAATGGTTTATTTGGGTGTATAATATAGCGTATATTTGTTAGATAACTAACTAATTTTATTTGTTAAAGGAAGGTGTATATATGATAAAAAAATTGGCATCATACGTCAAAGAGTATACCGTTGATGCATTGTTGACACCGTTGTTTGTTGCCGCAGAGTCGATTCTGGAAGTGCTCATACCTTACAAAATGGCTGACCTGTTGCAATTCGGCGTTGAGGAAGGTAACCTCAGCAATGCCATAAAAATAGGTGTAATGCTGCTTGTATTCTCAATAATGTCCCTTATTGCAGGTGCATTGTCAGGCTTTTTTGCGTCAAGAGCATCTGCCGGTTTTGCTAAAAACATCAGAGAAGCACTTTATAATAAGGTGCAGGACTATTCATTCTCAAATGTTGATAAGTTTTCAACGTCAAGTCTTGTAACACGTATGACAACTGACGTTTCAAACGTACAGAATGCATTTCAAATGATAACAAGAATAGCCGTAAGAGCGCCTGTTATGCTCATTGCCGCAATGGTAATGGCATTTAGAGTAAATTCATCGCTTGCACTTGTATTTGTGGCTATCGTTCCGGTGCTTGCAGTAGGTCTTGCTTATATTTCGATAAAGGCACACCCTATATTTGAAAAGGTATTTAAAACATACGACAAGCTCAATAATGTTGTACAGGAAAACGTAAGAGGTATCCGTGTTGTCAAGTCCTTTGTAAGAGAGGACCATGAAATAGATAAGTTTGAGACTGTATCAAACAAGATCGCGGAGTATTTTGTAAAAGCGGAAAAATTGCTTGCATGCAACGGTCCGCTCATGCAGTTCTGTGTTTACGCAAGCATGCTCATGATATCATGGTTTGGCGCAAAGCTTGTTGTAGGTGATGCTATTAAGTCCTCCAATCTTATGAGTATGTTTACTTATGTAACGCAGATATTGATGAGTCTTATGATGATATCAATGATCCTTGTAAACATAGTGCTTTCAAGGGCTTCTGCACGCCGTATAATAGAGGTGCTTACGGAGGAGAGTGATATCCATAATCCCGAGGAGCCGGTGTACGAGGTTAAGGATGGTTCCGTAGCATTTGAAAATGTTAATTTCAGCTATGCAAAGGATATGGATAAGCTTTGCCTCAAAAATGTTAATATTGACATAAAATCAGGTGAAACAGTCGGCATCATAGGCGGAACAGGCAGCTCAAAGAGCTCACTTGTACAGCTCATTCCTAGACTTTACGATGTTACATCCGGTAGCATCAAGGTCGGCGGAGTTGATGTGCGTGATTACGATATTGAGACCCTGCGTAACGGCGTTGCAATGGTATTGCAGAAAAACGTTCTTTTCTCAGGCACTATAAAAGAGAACCTCCGTTGGGGTGACGAAAATGCAACCGATGAGGAGATAGAGCGTGTTTGTAAGCTTGCACAGGCGGATGAGTTTATACAAGCATTCCCGGATAAGTATGATACTTATATAGAGCAGGGCGGCTCAAATGTTTCAGGCGGACAGCGTCAGAGACTTTGTATTGCAAGAGCATTGCTGAAGAAGCCGAAGATACTTATTCTTGATGACTCAACAAGTGCAGTTGATACCAAGACGGATGCTCTGCTCAGAAAAGCCTTTGCCGAGGAGATACCGGATACTACAAAGTTCATAATAGCACAGAGAATCTCATCGATACAGGATGCGGACAAGATAATAATACTTGACGAGGGTAATGTTATCGATGTCGGCACACATGATGAATTAATTCAAAGAAATTCAATTTATCAGGAGGTTTATTATTCACAAATTAAGCCTTCTGTACAGGCATAAGGGGGAGTGATCATATGAGTAGAATGAACGGAGGCGGTGCTCGTGGACCGCATGGTCCTCACCGCGGTGGACCCAGAGTTCGTATGTCTAAGGATAAAATGCTGACAACAATAAAGCGTTTGCTTGAATACGTGTGGGTTCCTTACAAAAAGCAGCTTATATTTGTTGCATTGTGTATACTTGTAAATGCGGGCGCAAGTGTTGCATCATCACTGTTTTTGCAGGTACTTATAGATGATTATATAGCACCTCTTGTAGGTATGGAAAATCCGGTATTTACAAGCTTGCTCTATGCAATATGCATGATGGGTGTCATATATATGCTGGGTGTTCTGGCAAACCTGTTCTTTAACAGAACAATGGCGGTAGTGTCACAGGGCGTTTTGAAGAACATAAGAAATGACATGTTTGAAAAGATGCAGAGATTGCCCATAAAGTATTTTGATACCAATAATTACGGCGATATAATGAGCCGCTATACCAATGACACGGATACATTGCGACAGATGATATCACAGAGTATACCGCAGACATTCTCATCACTGATAACTGTTATTGCGGTGTTTGTATCAATGCTCTGCACGAGTATTCCACTCACGCTTGTCATAATTGCAATGTTGGGCATAATGTTTGCCGTAATAAAGACAGTTGGCGGAAAGAGCTCAAAGTACTTTGTACACCAGCAGGCTGCAGTCGGTAAGGCAAACGGCTTTATCGAAGAAATGATGAACGGTCAGAAGGTCGTAAAGGTATTCTGCCATGAGCAACAGTCAAAGGACGATTTTGCGAAGATAAACAACGAGCTTTGCGATACAACAACAAAGGCAAATATATACGCAAACATACTTATGCCTATAATGGGTAACCTCGGTTATTTGCAATATATACTCATTGCAATAGTCGGATGTGCCATCGCCGTCAGCAGCGGTGCTGAAGGTGGTATATTTGCACTTACGTTGGGTAAGATCGCAACGTTCCTTCAGCTGTCGAGATCATTCAACAATCCTATAACGCAGATCTCACAGCAGATGAACTTTATAATTATGGCTCTTGCAGGTGCGGACAGAATTTTTACACTTATGGATGCAGAGCCTGAGACTGATGACGGTTATGTATCACTTGTAAATGCAAGAGTCGATGAAGATGGTAATATAATCGAAACAACGGAGTATACCGGTGAATGGGCATGGAAACATCCTCACGGAGACGGATCGGTAACGTATACGAAGCTCCATGGCGATGTTGTGCTTGATGATGTTGATTTCGGATACACGGATGAAAAGATCGTACTTCACAATATTGATATTTATGCACATCAGGGCGAAAAGATAGCTTTTGTAGGTGCAACGGGTGCAGGTAAGACGACTATCACGAATCTTATCAACCGTTTCTATGATATTCAGGACGGTAAGATAAGATACGACAATATCAACATCAACAAGATAAAAAAGAGCGATCTCAGACGTTCATTGGGTATAGTATTGCAGGATACAAACCTCTTTACGGGTACAATAATGGAAAATATCCGTTACGGAAAGCTTGATGCTACCGATGAGGAGGTATATGCTGCTGCAAGGCTTGCAAATGCAGACGGATTCATAAGAATGTTACCGAACGGTTATCAGACAGTGCTCACGGCAAATGGTGAGGGATTGTCACAGGGTCAGCGTCAGCTGATATCCATTGCGAGAGCTGCCGTTGCAAATCCTCCAGTAATGATACTTGACGAGGCAACATCTAGTATCGATACAAGAACAGAAAAGCTTGTATCCGAGGGTATGGATTCACTCATGCACGGCAGAACCGTATTTGTTATCGCACACAGACTGTCAACTGTACAGAATTCCGATTGCATCATGGTGCTTGAACAGGGCAGGATAATAGAGCGTGGAGACCACGACAAGCTTATTGCCGAAAAGGGTAAGTATTATCAGCTTTACACAGGTGCTTTTGAATTGTCATGAATAATGATCGATGTGGGGGAGCTTATATGGCCCCTCACATTTTTTTGTATATTTACTTGACAAAAAGCTGATGTTATTATACAATTATATTATAAAAGAGGATATGTCGGAGGATTTATATATGGCGGACAGCCCGAGTGTTCAAACTATGATATCGCTTGTTAAAAGCAAGCCCGTTCCGAAGCATGTAGCTATAATTATGGACGGTAACGGCAGGTGGGCAAAGGTACACGGCTTTGTAAGAACAGTAGGTCACAGGTATGGTGTTGAAAAGCTAAAGGAGCTGCTCACGGCTTGCAAGCAGATAGGCATAAAGTATGTAACGGTCTATGCGTTTTCGACGGAGAATTGGTCACGCCCAAAGGACGAGGTCGACACCCTCATGAAATTGATAGTTGAGTTTATAAACAGAGAGATAGACAATATCAAAAAAGAGGGTGCAAGGATACATGTTCTGGGTGATTACAGTGTTTTGCCCGAGGAGTCAAAAAATGCTGTGCAGTACGCAATAGATCATACTGCCGAGAATACTGAGCTTCATCTTAATGTTGCATTGAATTACGGCGGCAGAGCGGAGCTTGTGAGAGCATTCAAGAACATGATGGCAAAGGTGCAGAGTGGTGAGCTGTCAATAGATGATGTGGATGAAAAGACAATATCGGACAATCTTTACACTGCAGGCATGCCTGATCCCGACCTTGTTATCCGCACGGCGGGAGAGATGCGTCTGAGCAATTTTTTGCCGTACCAGAGTGCTTATTCCGAGCTTTGGGTGAGCGATGCAAATGTTTATTGGCCTGATTTCGGCAAGGAATTCTTTTTGAAGGCTATTATGGATTATCAAAAAAGGGACAGACGCTTCGGCGGTCTTTCTTCAAAATAAGTGAGGTTAATTTATGAAAACAAGAGTTATTTCAGCTGCGGTAATGATACCCATAGTTGTACTTGCCATAATTTTCGGAGGGATAGTGTTTGAAGCCCTCGTGCTTTTGATCTCCGTTGCAGGTGTGTACGAGATGACGAGTGCGTTGAAAAAAGCGGATATAAAGCCACTTTACATACTTAATTATTTATTTGCCGTTGTCGCATCGGTTGCGGTATATTTTGGCGGAGATGATCTTTTGTTCAAGTCATTTGTGCTTTTTGCTGTGCTTGCATGCTGTCTGTGCGTTGCAGTTCCCAAATTTGATGTTAAGAGTGCTATTGCAACAGTTTTCGTAATGCTCTATCCCACTGTAATGATAGCCATTGTAAGTGTTACCGAGCAGTACGGTAGAGTGTACATAATTGCAGGTATTTTGGCATCGGTAATAACGGATACTGCCGCATATTTTGCCGGCAGAGCATTTGGTAAAAGAAAGCTTTGTCCCGACATAAGCCCGAATAAAACGGTTGCTGGAGCTGTTGGCGGAGCATTGGCAACGCTTGTTTTGCTCTCACTTGGCGGAATACTTTATAATGTGTTCAAAAACGGCAGTATAGGTCCCGTTGAGGCTGTTGCGTGGATAATCCTTGCGGCACTCTGCGGTATATTTGCACAGTTCGGCGATCTTTTTGCATCCCTTGTCAAGCGTTTTTGCGGAATCAAGGATTACAGTAACCTTATTCCGGGTCACGGCGGAATATTGGACAGAACGGACAGTGTGGTATTTACCGTTTTGCTCGTTTATTTGTTCAAGTCAGTGGGAATAATTTAACGGAAAAAAATATATATTATCTATGAAGAAGATTTCGATATACGGTTCTACCGGCTCTATAGGAACGCAAACGGTCGATATTATCAAAAAATATCCCGATAAATTCAGCCTTGTGGCGTGCTTTGCTTACAAAAATGCTGAATTGCTCAAAGCTCAGGCAGATGAGCTTGACGCGGAATTTATGGGGCTTTATGATGAGAATGCTCATAAAGCACTTGCCAAAGGCTACACGGGTAAAGCATGTGTTACGGACCCAAATGAGAAGAATAATGAAATATTTGCAAGGAGCGATATTATCGTCGTGTCCATAAGCGGCTTTGCAGGTATAGGCGTTACTCTTTCCGCACTCAAATGCGGTAAAACTGTTGCCATTGCAACAAAAGAGGTGCTTGTATCGGCAGGCGAGATAGTCAATGAGTACGTAAGCAAGTACCACGGAAAGATAATACCAATTGACAGTGAGCATTCCGCAATATGGCAGTGTTTGCAGGGCATTAATGTCGGCGGTGATTACAGGGATCATGTAAGTCGCTTGATATTGACTGCATCCGGAGGCCCATTCCGTACATTCACAATGGAGCAAATGCAGAATGTTACGGTTGAAATGGCACTCAAGCATCCTAATTGGAGCATGGGTGCTAAAATAACGGTTGATTCTGCATCAATGA
>CAYOGO010000028.1:0-8956 GCA_964403405.1 uncultured Lachnospiraceae bacterium
CCGATCAAACCGAATATTGCTCCCGAAGCTCCCACAGATGGTGCAGGGCTGAATGCATAGCTGAGTATTGACCCGGACAGACCCGATATAAAATATATCAAAATAAAACGCCATCTTCCGTACAGACGTTCAACTATCGGTCCATAAATATATATCGCATAGCAATTACACAGCAAATGGGCTATTCCGGAGTGCAAGAACATACAGCTGATAAGTCTCCATACCTGTCCTGCATCTATCAGTGCATTTACCTTTGCGCCGAAAATAAACAGCAAAATATTTTGATCTACATGAAAAACATATTGCAACACAGTCATAACAGCATAAACGAGCACATTTACTGCAATTAAAACGTATGTCACTATCGGTCTTCTCATATTCACACGGGGAGCAGTGTAAAAAACACCGCCTTGATCGTTACCGCCCTGTGGGTTATTAAAATCACTCACCGCACTTCTCCCTTTATCATGTATAATTGATCGATACTTTGGAGGATGCATGCAAAAGAGTACATTCACCGCTGATCACATACCTGCTGAGGCATGCCGGAATGAATACGGATTCACCCTCTTTTATCTCAAGCTCCACAGCATTACTCCTCACGATTGCATTTCCCTTTATTGCCGTATATATACCGAAATTTTTGTTGTTTCTGAATCTGAGCAGCCCATCCTCAAGCAAGACCTCATCTATACAAAATGCTTTATTTTTTATAAGTGTTCTGATTTTGTAATCAGGTCTTTGGATATATCCGGGAACATTTACAAATTCAACACAGCTTTGCGTGTAATCGATTGCATCAAGAGCCCTGTCTATGTCAAGATGTCTTGGATTGCCGTGAGAATCACGTCTGCCGTAATCATACAACCTGTACGTGGTGTCACTTGATTGTTGTAATTCATACAAAAGCATTCCTGCACAGGCAGCGTGTACGCATCCCGACTTTATCATTATAACATCGCCCGTTTTAACGGCGGAACGCTCAAGGCAAGCTTCAATTTTGCCGTTTTGTACCGATTCCAACAGCTTTTCCCGTGTGACACCGGGCTTTAAGCCGGACACCATTGTAGCATTATCCTCAGCATTAAGAACGTACCACATTTCGTTTTTTTCTTCTGCATCGAACAAATGATTGCTTGCTATATATTCCGCACCTGGGTGCACCTGCACAGAGAGATCCGTATTGACATCAAGTATCTTCAGCAATAGCGGAAATTTATCATGCGGTATACGTGTTCCCGTTATAGCGCTTCCATACGTTTCCAACAACCTGCCGAACGGCATACCCTGCAACGGTCCGTTGGCAACGCTGCACATACCGTCACTACGGCATGATACCTCCCACGCTTCGCCTATATCGGTTGCCGTAATATGTCTTGAATATACCTCATTCAGCTTGCTTCCGCCCCATATTTTTGACTTATAGATCGGTGTAAATTTGATCGGATAAAGCATACGATCCCCCCATTTGATTCTGTCGTATAGTTTATCATATATATTTGGAAATTGTGTGAATTTTTAGTTAATTTAACAATTTATTTACAAAACTGCACAAAAAAAATCATTATTGCCACAACAAGCAATAATGACCGCAAAAACGTAATTTGCCCCGGGGAAACCGTTGCTCTGAAAAATTTAGACCCGCGAAAAAGCAGGTTGGGTATTAGCCGTACAAAACTTACAAGGATCCCTGACTGGAGGGCGTGCTATCAGCTTAAGTAACTGAACTATCCCTATTATCAAATGTAGGTTAAATTAATCAGACTGACGAGAGTCCCAGGTTCATTACACCTATATTATATAACAAAAGCTCAAAAAATACAAGTGCAAAATTAAAATATAATGCAAAATATAATATTTAATTTGTCAGCTTAAAGCTCACCCCGGGAAAAGCGTCTTGCAAGCTCCACATCGGACACACATTCAAGAACCTGACCCTTCCACCAGCGTCTTGATTCCTCACCTCGCGCAACAAGGGCAATAATATCACCCCTCTGAGCCTCTCTAAGAGCCGTTGTAATGGCTTCCTCCCTATTAAGTATAATTCTGCATTCGGGGCCGTTTTCACCCACATGCTGCAGAATATCACGGCAAATGCTCATTGTATCCTCATAGTTGCTGTCACAATCGGTAAGTATCGCATAGTCCGCATATTGTGTCAGCACCTCGCCTATCGCTTTACGGCGTTGAAACCCCTTTCCGCCAGCACTGCCTATAACAACACCGAGACGTCTGTCGGGATACTCCTCTTTAAGGCTTGCAAATAGGTTATTAAAGCTTAATTTGTTGTGTGCAAAGTCAACAACAACGTAAACATCCTTTTCTTTGTTATAGAAAAAGTCCATTCGTCCCGGAACAAGTGTATTCTTCAATCCTCGTGCGATTGCACCGTCATCCACTCCAAAACACTCTGCCGTAACAATGGCGGCAAGTGCGTTTGACACATTAAATCTGCCGTGCATTGCAATGCTGTACGATGCAGTTTTATTGCCTGGCTTTTGAATGTCAAAATCAAAATAGTCGCCGTTTTTTCTTATATCTGTTATTTTGTAGTCACTGTTTTGATCAAGACCGTATGTAAACACTTTTTTGCAATGCTTTCTTGCGTGAGCGGCTATTTCCTCGGAATGCGGATCATCCATATTCACAACTGCTGTATCACACAATTCAAAAAGTTTGAGTTTGCTGCAAAAATAGTCATTCCAATCGGCATGCTCCTTAGGACTTATGTGATCATCGTCAATATTCAAAAAAATACCGACATCGTAATGCATACCGTACACTCTGTCCACCTTCAATGCCTGAGATGACACCTCCATCGTCAAAAAACGAGAGCCCTTTTGCTTGACATCATTCAACAGCCCTTGCAGATCGTAAGCCTCCGGTGTGGTAAGCACGGATTTACGCCTTTCATCCCCCAGCATCACCTCAACCGTTGTGAATGCAGAGTTCTTTTTTTCGGTATATTCGTTAAAAATATTATTAAGAAAAAAGGTAGTTGTCGTTTTGCCCTTTGTTCCTGTAATGCCGATAGTATTGAAAAAGTCAAATGGTCTTGAGTAAAACGTTATTGCGGTTATGCTCATCGCCTTTCTTATATCATCTACTATTATGCACGGAATACTTTCATCATATCGTTTCTCTGACATATACGCAACGGCACCATTTTGAATTGCCGTGGTAAGATATTCCGGCTTGAAGGCTTCACCCTTGCATGTAAAAAGAAAACCGCTCGATACCGTTCTTGAATTAAATGTTATACCGCATATTTGTGCCTCACCAAACTGCTCGGCGGCAAGTCCTGCTTCCTTCAGATGTGATGTTATTTCTTTTAAGAACATAAAATAATCCTTTCATAAATCAATAGATCATTCCATTGTCGGACAAATAATTCATTATCTGCGTCACAGCATCCTCAACTGTCGTTTTTTGAGTATCTATTACAATATCACTGCCCGCAGGCTCCTCATATTCAGCACTTATTCCCGTAAAATCCTTAATATTGCCCTCAAGCGCCTTTTTATACAGACCCTTCGGATCACGCCTTATGCATTCCTCAACGGATGCCTTTGTATACACCTCAACAAGATCATCACCTGTGATATTCCTTGTCTCGTCACGCATCGTTTTCTTGGGGGATATAAATGTACATATGGTTATTATTCCCGCATCTGCAAACAATTTAGCCACTTCACTCGCACGCCTTAGGTTTTCTCGACGACCGTTTTCGGAAAAATCGCAATCCTTATTCAATCCGAATCTTAAATTATCCCCGTCAAGCCTATATGCACAGTATCCTGCTCGATTTAATTCCCATTCAAGTGCATCTCCTATTGTTGACTTACCCGATCCCGAAAGACCCGTAAACCACAGCACGGTACCCCTTTGCTTGCTTGAGAGCATTCTCTGTGCCTTTGATACAGATGAGGCGTCCTTGAAAATATTTTTACTGTTTTCTGCAGCGGAAATAATTATTCCGCCGCCGCATATCTCGTAATCGTCAATGATCACAAATCTGCCCATTGCTGCATTTTCGGTGACGGGATCAAAAGCAATGCTTCGCTCAAATGATATCCTGCATTCTCCAACCTCATTTTTTGATATTTCCGATTTTTTCAAGTTTTCAAGTGCAGATGCATCTATCACCTTGTTGACGCTCTCTATCCTTGCTGACATCTTTGCCGTTCCCAGCTTCACGGTATATTTATTGCCCGTTTTCAAAGGTGCTTTGCCTAACCAGAACACATTTGCGATCACATTATCAGCAACAGTCGGAGCCTTTTCCGATGCCTTTGCAACAATGTCGCCTCTTTGCGCATATATCTGTTCGGTCATGGTAAAGCCCGTTGCTCTGCCCGCGTGTGCCTCTGTCTGAACATCACAGTTGTATGCCTCTATTGTCGCGACCCTTGTCTTTTTGCCTGAAGGATAGAGTATTATATCGTCACCGACCATCAATCTTCCGGTCTCAACCGTTCCTGCTATAATACGTCTTGTGTCGTTATTTCCGGTAAATTTATATACACCCTGCACGGGTAACCTCAAGGGAGCATCCTCCGCCTCACCCGTTGATTCAAAAGCCTCAAGCTGTTCCATTACCGTACATGAGGTATACCACGGCATATTTATGCTGTCCTTATTGACTATATTGTCACCGTTGATGCCGCTGACGGGAATATATGACCATGCGTTTATACCTATTTCATCCAAAAAGGCACTGTATTGTTCCTTGATTGCATTAAAGCGTTCCTCAGAATAACCGACGCTGTCCATTTTATTTATAAGAACGGCAATTTGCGTTACACCGAGCATTGAAAGCAGATATCCGTGACGTTTGGAATTTTCCATAACGCCCTCATTTGCATCAACAACAACAAGTGCAGCCTGTGCACGCGCCGCTCCCGTAACCATGTTTTTTAAGAATTCAACATGACCCGGTGCATCAAGAATAATATAATTTCGCTTTTCTGTTGAAAAAAACGTTCTCGCCGTATCTATTGTTATACCCTGTGACTGTTCATCCTTCAACGCATCCAAAAGAAAAGCATATTCAAACGGCTTTGAGTTACGTCTACATTTTTCTTTTATTTGTTCTATCTTGCCCTCCGGAAGCATATTGTTATCAGCCAGCAATCTGCCTATTATAGTGCTTTTGCCGTGATCCACATGTCCCACAATGACAATATGCATATCCTCACGCTTTTTTATATCAACGGCTTTATCCGTAATTTTTATAAGCTCACTCATATTACATGTAACCGCCTTTTCTAAGATCCTCAAGACCACCGCCGTCCTCTTTGTCCTGCTGTCTGCCCGATCTTTCCGCCACATTCTTTAATTTTCCGCTCTTTAATTCTTCTATTATCTCATCTACGTTTGATGCAGTTGAGTCTATTGGAGTCGTACACGGCCAACAGCCCAATGAGCGGTATCTTTTGCCGTTGCCCTGATCGTAATACAATGATACCGTGGGTATGCCCTCACGTCTGACATATTCCCATATATCGACCTCAGTCCAATCAAGCAATGGATGTATTCTCACGTGAGTTCCCGGCTTAAAGTCCGTTTTGTATTGGTTCCAAAATTCCGGAGGCTGGTTTGCAACATCCCAATCGTTATTCTCATTTCTCGGAGAGAAATAACGCTCCTTTGAGCGACTGCCCTCCTCATCGGCTCTCACGCCGACTATTACACCTGTGTACGGTTGAGTATTCGAATCCTTTTCATACTTTCCCGTTGAATGATTTAACCTATAACGCACACCCGTACCGTTCAATGTATCCGTAAGAGCAGTAGTCTTTAACAGCTCACAGCATTTTATTCTTGAGCAGTTACCGTCCGGAAACGTCATTTTTTCAGACAATGCCTTTTCGTTTACACCGTATATAATATCAAGATCGTACAACATAGCCAGCTTGTCACGGTATTCTATCATTTCTTTTATTTTATATCCCGTATCGATGTGTATGAGCGGAAACGGCACGTGTCCGAAAAAAGCCTTTTGTGCAAGCCTCAGCATAACGGTGCTGTCCTTACCTATCGACCACAGCATGCACAGATCCTTAAATGAACTGTATGCCTCACGAAGTATGTGTATACTTCTGCTTTCAAGTTTTTCTATATGATCCATAATCAATCCTTCACAAGTGTATTTTCCGCCGCAATTACGACATGCTTTGCAAGCACCGATGTCGTGATACTGCCTATTCCGCCTGGAACGGGAGTTACCGCTCCTGCCTTTTTACATACCGACTCAAAATCCGCATCTCCGCACATATTTCCGTTTCCGTCCTGATTTATACCGACATCAATAACGACCGCACCCTCGGCTATGTACTCTGCCGTAAGCATTTTTGCCCTGCCCACAGCTGCCACAACGATATCGGCACTGCGGCATACAGCCTTAAGATCATTTGTCTTACTGTGACATATCGTTACGGTCGCATTCTTATTGAGCATGAGCATCGACAAGGGCTTACCGACAACAAGGCTTCTGCCCACGATGACCACATTTTTACCGCACAGATCGATGTTATTATATTCAAGCAGCTCCATTACCGCACTTGGTGTACACGGTGCAAAGCCCGTATCAATGTCCTCGTACAATCCGAGCATGCTTTTTTCAGTCAGACCGTCAATATCCTTTTGCGGACATATGCATGATCTTACGCTTTTTTCGTTTATATGCTTCGGCAATGGCATTAACAGCAATATTCCGTGCACATTTTCATCTTCGCTTAAGTCGGATACTTGCTTTTCTATCAAGGCTTGGGATATATCATTATCCAGAACAACGCTTTTTACCTTTATTCCGACGCTGTTCATCCTTTTTATTGCTGACTGCTCGTAATAAATATCATCGGGCTTATTACCCGCTCTGACTATCGCAAGACAAACAGCCACGCCGCTTGTGTTTAATTTTTTTACCCTTTCCACAATATCAGCACAAATGCTGTCTGCAACGGGCTTTCCTTTAAGTAAATTCAATTCCATATTCTTTTCTGTATTATTTTAACATTTGCAATACCGCATCATATACCTTATCTGCAATAAGCATACCCTTTTGAGTCAGATTGTCAGCTGTTGAGTCCATTTTATCGGCAACAGCTCTGTTTTTCATCATTCTGGTGTTGATCCTTACATTGAGAGCTGCACCCAGAAGTGCGGCTCTTGCCATCTGTACGCCTACGCCGACGTCGCTTATAACCAATTTTGAGCCCTTTTCAACAAGTCTTTCGTGCAAGAGGATCGCTTTATAAGCAGCACGCAACGATCTCAACGGAACATCTGCTGCAGCAAGCAATGCATCTTCCATAACGCTGTCCTTATAGTGTTTTTCTTCATCCGTTGTGCTCTTGAGTGAGTATGCCCTTGACAATGGCTCAAATGCCACCTCATCCTCTTGTGCAAGCCTTATGCATTCCTCATAAAGTGTGCTTGCGTCATTGAGAATATCATTCAGCTCGCTCTCATATTGAGCATATTTGGGCTTGCCGATGGTCAAATTGCACACCATTGAGGCAAGTGCACTGCCAAGTCCGGCACAAAGAGCAGCTACACCTCCACCGCCCGGAGTGGGTGATCTTGATGCAAGCTTGTTTATGTATTCATTTATGTTTTGTTCCATAAAAAGACCTCATTTTTCGTTTTCAAAATAATCTGTACCGAAAAGCTCAACGAATCGCTGACGTATTTTTGCCTCGGAGCCCGAATTTTTGGGAATATAATACTTTTTGCCTTTTAATTTATCTGGCATGTACTGCTGTATTGCTCTTGAATTAGGGTAATCATGTGAATACTTATATGCTTTGCTCTCCTTGCCCTTTATTGCGCCCTCATAATCCTCATTCAGGAGATTCTTTGGAACCTCGCCTATGTCGATGTTTTTCACATCCTCCAATGCGGTATTTATTCCCATGTATGAGGCATTGGATTTTGGTGAGCACGCTACCATAAGTGCCGCTTCTGCAAGTATTATGCGACTTTCGGGCCAACCAACCATTTCAACCGCCTGTGCGGCGGCAACTGCAACCTGCAATGCCATTGGATTGGCAAGACCCACATCCTCAGCGGCTGCTATCATTATGCGTCTTGCAATAAACTCGGGCTTTTCGCCTGCCTCTATCATTCTCGCAAGATAATGAAGCACCGCATCAGGTTCCATATAATTACGCATACTTTTTATAAACGCACTTGCAACATCATAGTGGTTTTCGCCTGTTTTGTCATACTCAACGATACGCTGCCTTATACATTCCGAAACAGTATCCTCATCTATAACAACAACACCATCGCTGTTTTTATCCGTTGTCATAACTGCAAGCTCAAGTGCATTGAGTGCGGCTCTTGCGTCACCCGATGCAAGCTGTGCCAAATGAAGCCTTGCTTTTTGCGGCATATCCGTCTTTATACTGCCGAGCCCCTTTTCCTTATCGTTCAATGCATTGTTAACTATTGTAAGAATATCGTCATCCGTCAGCTTTTCAAACCTGAATACGGTCGATCTGGAGAGCAATGCGTTATTTACACTGTGATACGGATTTTCCGCCGTTGCACCAATGAGTATTATTTTTCCATCCTCGATGTACGGCAACAAAACATCCTGTTGATTTTTATTAAGTCGATGTATCTCATCAAGAAACAGCACAACTCTGCCCGTCGGATTTACAAGTGACACCTGTGCTTCCTCTGCAATGCTTCTTATGTCCGTGACCCCTGCGGAAACAGCATTCAGCTTTCTGAAAAGATGACTTGTTTCGTTTGATATTATCCTTGCAAGTGTCGTTTTGCCCGTTCCCGGATGACCGCAAAAAATTACCGATGACAGTCTGTCCGTCTGTATCATTCGATAGAGCAGCTTTCCCTTGCCCACTATGTGAGCCTGACCTACAAACTCACTCAATTTTTGCGGACGCATTCTTGCCGCAAGCGGCGTATTGTAATCCATAATACCTCT
>CAYOGO010000029.1:0-8953 GCA_964403405.1 uncultured Lachnospiraceae bacterium
CGGTAAGGCAGGAAGAGTTCGTCATATGGGCGTTAAGCCTACAGTTCGTGGTTCCGTTATGAACCCCTGCGATCACCCGCACGGTGGTGGTGAAGGTAGAGCTCCTATCGGTAGACCGGGTCCGGTTACACCTTGGGGTAAGCCTGCACTTGGACATAAGACACGTAAGAAGAAACAGTCTGATAAGTACATCATCAGCAGAAGAAAGTCTAAGTAATGTGGAAGGAGGCTTTTTAATAAATGAGTCGTTCAGTTAAAAAAGGACCTTATGTTGCAGAATCCCTCATGAAGAAGATTGAGGCAATGAATGAGTCCGGCAACAAGGTTGTAATTAAGACATGGTCAAGAGCTTCGATGATTTTCCCGGAAATGACAGGACACACAATTGCTGTTCACGATGGCAGAAAGCATGTTCCGATATATATAACAGAGGAAATGATTGGTCATAAGTTGGGTGAGTTCGTTCCTACAAGAACATTCAAAGGTCACGTTGATAAGTCGGCAGACAAATCATCTAAGGCAAGATGATCTAACGGAAGGAGGACAATATTATGGCAACAAGAGAAAGAGAAAAGGCAGCTAAGAGAGCAGAGGCTCGTGATAACAGACCTCATGCTTCTGCTAACAATATAAGAATCCCTGCACAGAAAGTCAGAATAGTGATCGATTTGATAAGAGGTAAGGACGTTGATGAGGCTATTGCGATCCTCACAAACACACCTAAAGCCGCTTCTCCGATCGTACTCAAGGTTTTGAAGTCGGCAATCGCAAATGCAGAGCACAACCTGTCAATGGCAGCAGATAACCTTTACGTTCAGGAAGTTTATGCTAACGACGGTTTTATAATGAAGAGATTCATGCCACGTGCTAAGGGCAGTGCAGCAGGTATCCAGAAGAGAACAAGCCACATTACGGTAGTTCTCAACGAGAGAAAGTAATATAGGGGGAAATAATCAAGTGGGTCAGAAAGTTAATCCAAACGGATTAAGAGTTGGCGTTATCAAGGCATGGGATACAAAATGGTATGCTTCAAAGAAAAATTACGCTGACTTGTTGATAGAAGATTATAACTTGAGAAATATGCTCAAGGAAGAACTTAAGGATTCCAGCGTTTCTAAGATCGAGATCGAAAGAGCTGCAAATAAAGTTAAGGTTAGCGTTTATACAGCAAAGCCCGGTATTGTGATCGGCAAGAACGGTGCAAGAATTGATGAGATCAAAAAGGAGATCGTAAAGTTCACAGGCAAGGATGCTTCTGTAAATATCGTTGAGATCAAAAATCCTGACAGAGATGCTCAGCTCATCGCCGAAGGTATTGCAGGACAGCTCGAACGCAGAGTTTCGTTCCGTCGTGCTATGAAGTTTGCTATGCAGCGCGCTGAAAAAGCAGGTGCAAAGGGTATCAAGACAATGGTTTCCGGCCGTCTTAACGGTAACGAAATTGCAAGAAGCGAAGCTTACAGCGAGGGTACAACTCCGTTGCAGACATTGAGAGCAGATATCGATTACGGTTTTGCTGAAGCACATACAACATACGGTATCATCGGTGTTAAGGTTTGGGTTTACAAGGGCGAAGTCCTTGCAAAGAAAAACAAGTAATTTGGGAGGCTTAGATTAAATCATGTTAATGCCTAAGAGAGTTAAAAGAAGAAGAGTTCACAGAGGCCGCATGAAAGGCGTTGCACACAAGAATAATTTTGTTGCTTACGGTGAGTATGGCTTGATGTCACTTGAACCTTCATGGATAACAAGTAATCAGATAGAAGCAGCCCGTATCGCTATGACACGTCATGCTAAGAGAGATGGTAAGGTTTGGTTGAAGATATTCCCTCACAAGCCTGTTACAGAAAAGCCTGCAGAAACTCGTATGGGTTCAGGTAAAGGTGCTCCGTCTTACTGGGTTGCAGTTGTAAAGCCGGGTACGGTTATGTTTGAAATTGCCGGTTTGCCGGAGGATGTTGCTAGAGAAGCGCTCAGACTTGCATCACACAAGTTGCCGGTTAAGTGCAAAATAGTTAAGAAAGAAGAAATGGGTGGTGAAGAATAATGAAAGCTACTGAAATAAGAGAAATGACAAATGAAGAGCTTACAAAGAAGCTTGAAGAATTTAAAAGTGAGCTTTTCGTTCTTCGATTCCAGAATGAAACAGGTCAATTGGAAAACCCTATGAAGATTAATCTTATTAAAAAAGATATCGCTCGTGTTAAGACAGTTCTCCGCGAAAGAGCTGCTAACGTGAACGGCTGAGAAGGGAGGCAGTACACTTGGAAAGAAATCTTAGAAAACAGAGAATAGGTATTGTCATCAGCAACAAAATGGATAAGACTATCGTTGTTGCAATCAGAGAAAGAAAGCTTGATAAGCTTTATGGCAAGGTTGTAAACAGAACAAAGAAGCTTATGGCTCATGATGAAGAAAATCAGTGCGGTATCGGCGACAGAGTTCTCGTTATGGAAACAAGACCGCTTAGCAAAAATAAGCATTGGCGCGTTGTCGAAGTTCTTCAGAAGGCAGATTGATATAAGGAGGAATAACTGTGATTCAGCAGCAAACAATTTTGGCTGTAGCTGACAATACAGGTGCTAAGGAAATCATGTGCATCAGAGTATTGGGCGGCTCCGGCAGAGTATATGCAAATATCGGTGATATTATAGTTGCCAGCGTTAAAAGTGCAACACCCGGCGGCGTTGTAAAAAAAGGTGACGTTGTAAAGGCTGTAGTTGTTCGTTCAACAAAGGGCCTCAAGAGAGCTGACGGTTCGATCATTCGCTTTGATGAGAATGCGGCAGTTATCATTGATAAGGATAAGCAGCCTCGTGGTACACGTATCTTCGGGCCTGTTGCAAGAGAGCTCAGAGAAAAGGATTTCATGAGAATCATATCTCTTGCTCCTGAAGTGCTTTGATTTGGAGGGTGCAGATATTATGAAAATGCATGTTAAAAAGAATGATAAAGTAATCGTTATTTCCGGTGAAAACGAAGGAACAATCGGTAACGTTATTAAAGCCATGCCGAAGGAAGGCAAGGTAGTTGTTAAGGGTGTAAACATGGTTAAAAAGCATGTGAAGCCGAGAAGTGCTCAGCAGCAGGGCGGAATTATCGATCAAGAGGCTGCTATCTACGCATCAAAGGTAATGCTCTACTGCGAAAAGTGCAAAGCAGGTGTAAGAGTTGGTCACAAGATCAATGAAGACGGCACAAAGGTAAGAGTTTGCAAGAAGTGCGGCGAAGTGATCGAGTAAGCTTGAAGGAAGGAATAATTAATCATGGATAGACTTATTGAAAAGTACAATAAGGAAGTAGTTCTTGCATTGCAGAACCGCTTCAACTATAAGAATGTTATGCAGGTTCCGAAGCTTGACAAGATCATAGTAAACATGAGAGTCGGCGAAGCTAAGGAAAATCCTAAGGCTCTTGAGGGTGCTATTGCTGATATGAGAATCATCACTGGTCAGCAGCCTGTTATTACAACAGCTAAAAAGTCCATCGCTAACTTTAAGGTTCGTGAAGGTCAGAAGATCGGTTGCATGGTAACGCTTAGAGGCGATATGATGTATAGTTTCCTTGATCGTCTTATGAATATCGCATTGCCGAGAACCCGTGACTTCAAGGGTGTTTCAAGAACTTCCTTTGACGGCAGAGGTAATTACGCAATGGGTATCAAAGAACAGCTCATTTTCCCTGAAATTGAGTACGATAAGATCGACAAGATCAGAGGCTTTGATATTATCATCGTAACAACAGCTCATACAGATGAAGAGGCCAGAGTTCTTCTTGAAGAATTCGGTATGCCTTTCGCTAAGCAATAAGGAGGAAAAACGATGGCTAAGACATCTTTAAAGGTAAAACAGCAGCGTCCCGCTAAGTTTTCGACGAGAGAATACAACCGTTGCAAGATTTGTGGAAGACCTCATGCTTATTTGAGAAAGTACGGAATTTGCAGAATTTGCTTCAGAGAGCTCGCATATAAGGGCCAGATTCCGGGCGTTCGCAAGGCAAGTTGGTAAACGAGTTAAGGAGGAATAATAATGGCTATTACAGATCCGATAGCAGATATGCTTACTCGCATCAGAAATGCTCTCACGATCAGACAAGAATCAGTAATGATCCCTGTGTCCAACATCAAGGTTGCTATGGCAGACATTCTTTTGAGAGAAGGATATATTAAATCATATAAGATAGTAAAAGAAGGAAAATTCGATTCAATAAAGGTTAGTTTGAAGTACACAGCTGACAAGAAATCCGTTATCAGCGGATTGAAGAGAATCAGCAAGCCGGGTCTCCGTGTTTATGCTGGTAAAGAGGAGCTCCCCAGAGTACTTGACGGCTTGGGAATTGCAATCGTTTCGACTTCAGGTGGTATTATGACGGACAAAGAAGCACGCAAGGCAGGCCTTGGCGGCGAAGTTCTTTGCTTCGTATGGTAATGACCGGAATGAAAGGCGGATATTGATATGTCAAGAATAGGTAGAAAAGCAATTCCGGTACCTGCATCTGTAACGGTTAATATCGACGCAGATAAGGTTATCACGGTAAAAGGTCCTAAGGGCGAATTGAAGCACAAGATCAATCCTGAAATTACAGTTGAAGTTAATGGCAATGAGATCTTATGCTCACGTTCAAGCGATGAAAAGAACCACAGAGCACTTCACGGTCTTACAAGAGTCCTCATCAATAACATGGTTATTGGTGTAACGGATGGCTTCAGCAAGACATTGGAAGTTGTCGGCGTTGGTTACAGAGCTGAAAAGAAGGGCAATGACCTTCAGCTCAACGTTGGTTACTCTCATCCTGTTATCTTCAAAGAGCCGGAGGGCATCAAGATCGATGTTCCGAATCAGAACACGATAGTTGTAAACGGTTATGACAAGGTTAAGGTTGGTGAGGTTGCTGCAAAGATCAGATCCTTCAGAAAACCGAATCCTTATGCTGACAGTGTGGCTTATGCTAAGGGTATCAGATACCAGGGCGAGCGTATCATTGTTAAAGAAGGCAAGAAGTCAAGTAAATAATCGATAGGAGAACAGCAAATGGTTAGTAAAGTAAGTAGTAACGAAAGACGTGTTGAGCGTCATAGAAGAATAAGAAAAAACCTGAACGGAACAAGCGAAAGACCCCGTTTTGATGTTTTCCGTAGCTCTAAGCACATTTATGTTCAGATTATTGATGACACAAAGGGTGTAACTCTCGTTTCAGCATCTACAGTTGAAAAGGAAATCATGGAAGCTGTTGCAGGCAAAACAAAGACTGAGGCAGCTAAGATTGTTGGTCAGGTTGCTGCAGAGAGAGCAAAGGCTAACGGCATCGATACAGTAGTGTTCGACCGTGGCGGCTATATCTACCACGGCAGAGTAAAGGCTGTGGCAGACGGCGCAAGAGAAGCCGGACTCAATTTCTGATAAGGAGAAAGAACAATGCAGCGTATTGATTACAATAAAATGGAAAAAGAAATTCAGGAAAAGCTCATCAGATACAACTCTGTAACAAAGGTTGTTAAGGGTGGTAAGAACAATCGTTGGAGCGCAATAGTTGTTGCAGGTAACAACGACGGTTATGTAGGCGTAGGTAGCGGTAAGGCTATCGAAATTCCTGAAGCACACAGAAAAGCATCCGAGTCAGCAAGAAAGCATCTTATGTACGTTCCCAGAAAGGGCACGACGATTCCTCACAGAATCATCGGCGAGTTCGGTAGCGGTAAGGTACTTATAATGCCGGCTAAGCCCGGTACAGGCGTTATCGCAGGCGGTGCGATCCGTCCTGTTTTGGAGCTTGCAGGTATCAAGGACGTAAGAGCTAAGAACCTCGGATCTAACAATGTAGGTAACGTTCTCAATGCTACATTGGATGCACTTTCAAAGCTTAAAGATGCTGAAACTATTGCCAAGTACAGAGGCAAGACAGTTGAAGAAATTCTTGAGTAATGGGAGGTAATTCACATGGCTAAGATTAAGGTTACTCAGATAAAAAGTACAAATAAAGAAACTGAAAAGCAGAAGGCTAATATCAAGGCTCTCGGTCTGAAGAAGATCCGTGACTCTCGTGTTTTTGACGATACACCGGACATTATGGGTAAAATTAAGGCTGTTGCTCACTTGGTAAAGGTTGAGCCTGCTGATAATGAATAATCGGAGGTGTTAAAACTTGAAGCAGCACGAATTAAAGCCCGTTAAGGGTGCATTGTCCAAGGCGACAAAACGTAGAGGCCGTGGTACAGCTACAGGTCAAGGTAAGACAGGCGGCAGAGGTGAAAACGGTCAGTGGTCAAGAAGTGGCGGCAGCGTAAGAATCGGTTTTGAAGGCGGTCAGATGCCTCTCGTAAGACGTTTGCCTAAGCGTGGTTTCCACAATCATTTCGAAATCACATACACAGAAGTTAATGTTGAGCGTTTTGAGATATTCGAGGATGGAACAGTAGTAACACCGGATTTGCTTTTGGAAAACGGTTTGATCAGAAAGCTTAATGACGGTGTGAAGGTGCTTGGCAGAGGCGAGCTCACAAAGAAGCTCACAGTTAAGGCTAACAAGTTCACAGACGGTGCGGTATCTAAGATAGAAGCGGCAGGTGGAAAGACTGAGGTGATCTAATGTTTGAGACATTTAAAAATGCATGGAAGGTGCCTGAAATAAGAAAGAGACTTTTGTTCACTTTGCTTATTGTAGCTATTTACAGAGTAGGTTGTGCAATTCCCGTTCCGGGTGTTGACGTTAGCGTTGTATCATCAACGGTAACAGGTAATTCATTTTTTGGTTTGTTCAATGTCATCACAGGTGGTGCGTTTGAACAGTTCGCAGTGTTTGCTCTGGGTATCAGCCCTAACATTAATGCTTCAATCATTATTCAGCTCTTGACAATGGTCATACCGTCTCTTGAAAGTTTGACTAAGGAAGGCGAGGAAGGCAGAAAGAAGATAGCACTTATAACAAAGTATGCTACATTGGGTCTTTCGCTCCTCATGGCGATCGGTTTTACGGTTGGCTTGAGAGGCGCTCTTGTTGATAACAGTTTCCTTTCGTATCTCTTTATCATTCTCACAGTAACGGCAGGTTCAATGCTTACAATGTGGCTTGGTGATATGATTACGGAAAATGGTATCGGCAATGGTATTTCAATGCTTATCTTTGTTGGTATCGTATCAAGAATACTTCCCGAAGCAATATCCTTGATAACAAACGTTATAAGCGGAAGTCTTAAATGGTGGTGGTTCGTTGTCATCGTCATCGGCATAGTCTTTATCTTTGCGGCAATCGTATTTATGGATAAGGGCGAAAGAAAGATACAGGTAAATTACGCTCAGCGTGTTGTAGGCCGTAAGGTTTACGGCGGTCAGAGCACTCATATTCCCATGAAGCTCAACCCGTCAGGCGTTATGCCTATCATCTTTGCGGTATCCATAGTATCGCTTCCGTCGATGATCGCAACATGGGTTCCGAATACGGGTTTTGCAAGTTTTGTAAATAAGTATTTGGGACAACAAAGTATAGTATATCTTATAGTTTACGCATTGCTCATAATATTCTTTGCGTTTTTCTATACAACAATGTCATTTAATCCGATTGAGGTTGCAAAGAACCTCAAAGAGAACGGCGGATTCGTTCTCGGTATCCGTCCGGGAAAGCCGACATCGGATTATTTGTCAAAGATCCTTACAAAATTGACGCTTGCAGGCTCAATATTCCTTGCGTTTATCGCAATTTTGCCGATAATCCTCGGAATGATCGATCGTTCCTTGACAGGTATGGCGATAGGCGGCTCATCTACGATAATCCTCGTAAATGTTGCACTTGAAACTGCAGCACAGCTTGAATCAATGATGCTCATGCGTCATTATAAGGGTTTCCTCAAGGCTTAAAGAGAAGGTAAGCACGTTGATAGTCATAAAGAATTCATCTGAAATAGAATTGATGCGAAGATCCGGCGAGATCCTTGCAGAGGTGCTTATTTTGCTTGAAGATGCTGTTAGACCTGGTGTTTCAACTGCATATTTGAATGAATTGGCTGAAAAATTTATTTCGGGACACGATGCATATCCCACATTCAAGGGATATGCGGGTTTCCCGGCAGCAATATGCACATCCGTGAATGAAGAATTGCTTCACGGAATACCGTCTCCCAGAAAGATCCTTCGAGAGGGCGATGTAATATCGATAGACGCCGGTGTTAATTACAAGGGATTGAATACCGATGCTGCAAGAACATTTGCGGTAGGTAAGATTTCACAGGATGCCGAGGATATTATCCGCGTCACACAGGAATCATTCTTCAGAGGAGTTCCGAATGCAAAGGTCGGAAATCGTCTGTATGATATTTCAGCAAGAATACAGCAGCATATTGAAAGAAACGGCTTTAAGGTGGTTACGGACTATGTCGGTCACGGCGTTGGCAGAGAGCTTCACGAGGATCCAAGCATTCCGAATTACGGAAGAATGGGCACGGGCATAAGGCTCAGACAGGGTATGACACTTGCCATCGAACCTATGGTTACGGCAAAGAGTCCCGACGTAAGAGTTATGGACGATCATTGGACGGTTGTTGCAAGGGATGGATTGTACTGTGCACATTATGAGAACACTGTTCTTGTAACGGAGGACGGTCCGGAAATATTGACTTTGAAGGATAGGGCATGAGTTTTTCGGTGGGCGATGTGGTCGTCTCCACTGCAGGACACGATAAGGGCGAGTACGGTATTGTTATCGCAGTCGAAAACGGTTTTGCATGGGTGGCAAACGGCAAAACGAGAAGGATCGATGCTCCGAAAAAGAAAAATTTGCGGCATCTGATGTATGTTTGTTCGTCGGATGAGGCAACGGTCGAGCAGCTCGTTAAGAGATGCGGCGTATTTTCAAAGGCAAGCGGTACGGGGGATGCAAGGCTCCGTGCGATCACAAAGGATCGTTGTATCGGTTCAATAATGAAATAAGAGGTAATTTGCGTGAGTAAGAACGACGTAGTTGA
>CAYOGO010000030.1:0-8953 GCA_964403405.1 uncultured Lachnospiraceae bacterium
ACATGATACCGTTCCCGGCTCTTGACGGTGGAAAATGCCTTTTGCTCTTGATAGAGGCAATAATAAGGAGACCTATCAATAAAAAGATAGAGAGCTGGCTCAATCTTGTGGGCTTTGCCGTATTGATGCTGCTCATGCTTGTAATAGGCGTTAAGGATGTATTTTCACTTTTCGGTTGATAAAGGGCTGTAACAATGAGAAAAATAACAAAAGAGATAAAAATAGGATCTGTGAGGATAGGTGCAGGGAACTCCGTTGCCGTTCAATCAATGACAAACACGGACACGAAGGATGTGCCTGCAACACTTGAGCAAATAAAAGCATTGCATAAGCATGGCTGTGACATTGTAAGATGTGCAGTGTACGATCAGGGGTGCATGGAGCCGCTGAAGCAGATAGTAAAAGAGTCAAAATTGCCGATAGTTGCGGACATTCATTTTGACCACAGGCTTGCGATAGGCGCTATTGAGGCAGGCGTTGCAAAGGTAAGAATCAATCCGGGTAACATAGGCGATGACGAAAAAATAAAGATGGTTGCGGATTGTGCTAGGGCAAATAATGTGCCGATAAGAGTTGGTGCCAATTCGGGCTCACTCAATGCCGATTTTGAAAAAAAGTACGGTCACGGTGCAATGGCGATAGCAGAGAGTGCATTGGCAAATGTTGCGACCCTGGAAAAGCACGGCTTTGATAATATAGTCGTTGCGGCAAAATCCTCAAATGTAAAGCAAATGCTTGAAATATATCGTTATATATCGGGCAAGATAGACTATCCGTTGCACCTGGGTGTTACGGAGGCAGGCGATGTTGTGGCGGGTACCGTAAAAAGTGCGGTCGGAATAGGCAGCTTGCTTTTGGATGGAATTGGAGACACATTGCGAGTATCACTCACGGCTGATCCTGTAAAAGAGGTTGATACCGCATATGAGATATTAAGAGCAACGGGACTTTATACGGGTGGAGTTGAAATAATATCATGCCCGACATGTGCCAGAACAAATTACGATCTGGAGAGCACCGTGAGCCGCTTGAGAGAAAAGTTTGCAGGTGAGCGTCGTTCGCTTACGATTGCTGTTATGGGCTGTGTTGTCAACGGTCCGGGGGAAGCATCTCATGCTGACATAGGCATTGCAGGAGGTAAGGGCAAGGTCGTACTGTTTGAGCATGGCGAAAGGGTGGCGGTTCTTCCGGAGGAAAGAGCGGTCGACACACTATACGAGAGAGCAATGGATATGCTTGAGAGCAGACGATAAAGGGAACAGTGCGGGGATAGTGATATATGCTGATCCTCGCATGATTTTATGGAGTATAAAATGACACTGAACGAATATTTTACGGATGAACAGCTTGAATTTATGAAGAACACCGAGCTTGACGGTGCAAAATACTACAAGGAAACGGGACGTGTGGAGCTGCTTTGTACTGTGGGGCAAGCCTTGACCAAAGAGCAGGAATTTCATATAAAAAAGCTTTTTTCCGCTAAAATAGGCGTTTCACCCGATTCGGTAAAGCTGGTATTGAAAAGCAAAAATCCGCTTGAATTTGATGCTTCAAAAATGTCGGAGTACATGAGAATGCTTAAGGACAGGCTCAACGAAAAGGGGTACAGAACGTGCGAGTACGCCATAAGCAATATAGTGTACCATGAGCCTTCAACTCTCTTTGTTGAGGCTGTCAGCAATATCGATCTGCAAATGCTGGAAAGGCATAACGCAGGGAGTATTATTGAAGAATGGTTCTCCGAGAATTTTAACAGGGATTTCCGTGTTGAGCTCAGATTGAATGACAAAACATTGGCACAGATCATATCCGAGCACAGGGAACAGCGTGATATCGAGATCCAAAAGACAATAAAACAGAGGACAGCGGTCACACCAAAGCAATCCGAAAAGAAGGGCGATAAGGACAGCTTTGTTCTGTCATTTGACACACCTGTATACGGTAAGGCATTTAATGGTGCTGTTATCTCAATGAAGGATCTTGAGGAAGGTCCTGACATCGTTGTTGTCGAGGGTGAAGTATTCAGTGTTGACTTCAGGGTGACGAAAACAGGTAAGACGATAGTTACATTTGAATTTACCGATAAAACGAATTCCATAAAGGGCAAGCTTTTTGCCGATGATAAAACATTGCCGCCCGTCAAGGAGGCGGTAGTGCCGGGTAAATGCGTGAGGGTCAGAGGCGAGTATATATTTGACTCATACGCAAAAGAGCCCGTGTTCAATGTTAAAGCCATGTATCCGAAGCAGTCGACTGCCAGAAAGGATACATACGAGGAAAAGCGAGTTGAGCTTCATGCACATACCGTAATGAGCGCTTACGACGGTATGATAGAGCCTAAGGATCTTGTAAAGCGGGCAATGTCATGGGGACACAAGGCAATAGCCATAACGGACCACGGCGTTTTGCAGGCAAACCCCAATGCATTTGAGACTGCCGCAAAGAATCCAGATTTCAACGTGATATTTGGTTGCGAGGGCTATCTTATAGATGATGTCACGGGACTTATAAAGGGTGCGAGCGGCAATGTTGACGATGCTGAATTTGTTGCTTTTGACATAGAAACAACGGGACTTGATAAAAAATCGGACCTTATAATAGAGATAGGTGCCGTCAAAATGAAAAACGGCGAAATAATAGATAGATTTGATACATTTGTTGACCCAGAGCGATATATTCCGCATGAAATAACACAGCTCACGGGAATTACAAACGAAATGGTTGCAGGTCAGCCCACAATAGATTCCGCATTGCTTAAGTTCAAGGAATTTATAGGGGACGATATACTTATTGCGCACAATGCATCGTTTGATATGGGATTTATACGCAATAATGCCGTAAAATGCGGAATAAAAATATCAAACAGAAGTATTGATACATTGATGCTCTCACGTGCAATGCTCACTCAGACAAAAAAGCATACTCTTGATGTCGTTGCCACTTATTTTAAGATAGATCAGACCTCACATCACAGGGCTGACGACGATGCATATGTTTGCGGACAAATATTTGAACGCTTGTTAGGTATAATGAAGGCGGATGGCGTTGTGACATTTGACGACATGAACAGATACTTTGCACAGCATTACGAAAATCGTCTGCCAAATTATCATATCGTTATTTTGGCAACAAACAAGGACGGAATGTTCAATCTTAACAAGATAGTCTCCGAGGCGCATCTAAATCACTATTTCAAGCGTCCGAGGATCCCGAGAACATTGCTTGACGAAAACAGGGCAAATCTCATAATAGGCTCAGCCTGCGATGCCGGAGAACTTTATGAGCTTGTGCTGAACAATGCTAAGGATGAGATCATCAAGCAAACGGCGTCATATTATGATTATCTTGAAATTCAGCCCTTGGGAAATACACAGCACCTTATTGATGACGGCAGTGTGAGGGATGAAGAGGATCTTAAGAATATAAACAGAAGTATAGTTGCTGTTGCAAAGGAATTGGGCAAGCCATTTGCCGCAACGGGTGACGTGCATTTTATGGAGCCCGAAGACGACGTATTCAGAGGAATAATAATGTCCGCAAAGGGCTTTGAGGATGCTGATAATCAGGCACCGCTCTATTTCAGAACAACGAACGAAATGATGGATGAATTCAGCTATCTTGGAGCTGAGGATTGTCATAAGGCGGTTATAGATCATCCGAATGAAATAGCATCACGTGCAGAAAAGTATAAGCTCATGCCGGATTCACTTGTTGCACCTGATCTTCCGGGTGCAAAGGAGGAAATAATCAATTCATCATGGGAAAAGGCTCACGAAATATACGGAGAGCATATACCCGAGCTTGTTGAAAAGAGAATAAACAAGGAGCTCAATGCAATTATCTCAAACGGTTATCAGGTATTGTATCTGACGGCAAGAAAGCTCGTTCTCAAGTCAAATGCAGACGGTTATCTTGTAGGATCCCGTGGCTCCGTCGGTGCGTCATATGTTGCGTATCTTACGGGAATAACCGAAGTAAACGCACTTGAGGCACATTATCTGTGCGACAAGTGTAAGCATGTTGACTTTGATGTTCCGCCGCACGCCTGTGCATTTGACCTTGGCGAAAGGGAATGTCCGAATTGTCATATACCAATGTCAAAGCACGGTCTAGATATGCCGTTTGAGGTATTTTTGGGCTTTAAGGGTGACAAGGTGCCTGATATTGACCTTAACTTTTCGGGTGAGTATCAAAATAAGATACATAGATATACGGAGTTTCTTTTCGGTAAGGAAAACGTGTTCAAGGCGGGCACAATATCCATGATACAGGAAAAAACAGCGTTCGGTATCGTAAAAAAATATCTTGAGGAGCATAATAAGCATGTTACCTCTGCTGAAATGAATCGTCTTGTCAGGGGCTGTACGGGAATAAAGAGGACAACGGGTCAGCACCCTGCAGGTATGGTGGTCGTGCCGAGGGATAGGAGCATTTACGAGTTTACGGCGCTGCAGCATCCTGCAGATGACACTGAGTCTGTTGTTACGACAACACATTACGACTTTAACTTCATTCATGATACGCTTGTTAAGCTTGACCTGCTCGGTCATGACGGTCCGACATTGCTCAAAATGCTCGGTGACCTATCGGGTGTCGTAATAACGGATATTCCTGCCGCAGATAAAAAAACGATGTCGCTTTTCTATACCGATGAGGCGTTGGATCTCAAAATGGGCGAGCTGTTCATGCCCATCGGAACGCTCGGGATACCGGAGTACAATACGCCGTTCCTCAGACAAATTCTGTTAAAGGTACAGCCGAAAACATTTGATGAGCTTATAAGCATAAACGGTCTGTCACACGGAGAAGGAATATGGATAGGTAACGGACTTGATCTTGTGGAAAGCGGAACAGTGCCGTTCTCCGACGTAGTTGCGTATCGTGAGCAGATAATGTTCAAGCTCATGGGATGGGGCCTTGAGCCTAAAATGTCGTTCGATGTCATGGAAAGCGTGCGTAAGGGCAAAGGCATGAAGCCCGAATGGATAGATGCAATGCACGAAAAGAATGTGCCGCAGTGGTTTATAGATTCCTGTCTTAAGATAGGATACCTGTTTCCAAAGCCGCATGCTGCAGCCTATGCACAGACCTCATACAGGGTAGCATATTTTAAGGCGCATTATCCGTTGGCTTTTTATGCGACGTATTTTACCATAAAAGCCCCTGATTTTGACGGTAGCCTCGGTATACAGGGTCTTGAGGTGATAAAACAGCGATTTCTTGAGGTTAAGGAGCTGGGCAAGGATGCTGCCCCGAAGGATCAAAACATGCAGCCCCATCTTGAGACAGCATACGAAATGTATTGCAGGGGATATAAATTTTATCCGGTAGATCTTATGAAGTCGCATGGAACAAAGTATACGCTTGAGGAGGATGGTATAAGGATACCCCTTTGCGGTCTGCCTGGAATACCTGCATCTTCAGCAGATGCGATATATAATGCAAGAGTAGATGGCGGAGCGTTTATGTCGGTCGATGATTTGAGAAAACGTTCGGGCGTAGGTAAGAGCATCATAGAGGTGCTCAAGAATAACGGCGTATTACAGGGATTGTCGCAAACATCGCAAATAGAGCTGTTCTGATGCGAATGTCCGTAATTGCTATGATGATATAAACATTAATATCGTTGACTGATTTATACGCAAAAAGCGATCTGTTGTTTTAACGAAGAATGACAAATATAAATCGGCAGAGAAATGATTTTCTCTGCCGATTTGTTGTATAGTGGATGCGATGATATTTGGGTGAAGGGACAAGGCTTTTTCAGCCTTATCGTAATGTATGCCCGTAAAGCCTCCCTCAGTCAGCAAGGCTGACAGCTCCCTCACGGAGGGCGCCTGTGTTATTACCGTATGCCGAATAAACGGTGGATTTTTTTGAATAAATGTCGATCTCTTACCGAGAAATATTAATAATTCCGTTATCAGGCAAATGAATGCGATAGTTACAACACAGACAAGGAATGCTTTTAATGTGTTGCGGTAGTGCCAAATGCTTACATCTGCAATTTTTGAAGAAAAAATATCATAAAATGTGAAGAAACAGTATTGCGATGCCATAATGATCAGAGAATTTCTGCCGATATACGAAAGTATCCTGTTTTCTCCTAAAATATGTACATTTTGGAACAGGAGAAAATAGAAAAGCACACCTGCTGTTGCTGCAATAAGACAAAAAGTAGTATTGCCAAAGTAAGCGGATGTAAAGGACACCCTGTCGTTCAAACAGACTCCGAATACTAAATTGACGCATAACAGAGCTGCACAAACGGGAAGAATTATTTTGTTCTTTCCCGGGCTTAAAAATCGATGCTTTTCGTGGATCAGATTAAATATATTGCCGAATATATAAAACAACAAACATATTGGAAGTATATTCAATTTCAAAAATATGTTCGGACTTGATAAAAAGTACCACAAAAGCAACAAAACAGGTATAGATACATATTTACCGTACGGAATACATTTTTCTGCAACAAAGTATACGATCTGTGTCATATATAACAGGAGCAGAAACCATATCGGTGCTTTCCAACAAATCTCTCCGTCAACCAGAAAAAATACCTGAGGCTTGTTGACAGATCGTTTCCGAGTAACAAGCCTATCATGAGTGACAGTATATTCCAGAATAAAAACGGGACCAATATATTTTTGTTTTCTTGAAAATGTATTCTTTGAAATTGTAACCATTATCCGAGTGTAAAAAACCGGAAATAAAGAAGAAAAAGAACATACTAAAGGAATATATGTGCTTTTCCAATAAAAAGCTGCATGCCAAATGTCCGAGTGTAACACAAAATATGCCAAATCCCTTTAAGAAATCAATATATGTAATTCTTTTCATTTGCATCCTCTGTATAAAAGAAATCTGTAATGATCACCCACAGTATATACTGACCGATAATACTTATTTGTGTTCATTATCGTAATACCGTCACGGCAGTAATGTGACCTGCAATCGAACAGGGTTATGGTCTGAATTGGCAAAGCCCAGCTCCGCGGCGCAGACCTCATCCACCTGAATATTCGGGGAGACGATAAAGCCGTCCAAGGCGTAGAACTGACTGTTTTCGCTCAAGGGACTGTCCAATAAACGGCATGTGGCACTGTCATTGTCAAATGAATAGCGGAATCCGTCGGGAAGCGAGCTTTCTTCCAAAATACCGGGTGTCCACACATTGTCTTTTATGGGGTAGATGTCAAGCATCCCGGGAAAGACCTGATTAAAATCACCTCCGGCTATGACATAATTTCCATTTTCGTATTCCTGCTGTAAAAGATCCATCAGGAGCTTGGTCTGGGCAATCTTACCCTTACCGTCATCATATGCCTCAAGGTGAAGATTTACAAGAACGACCTCCTTGTCGCTTCCTTCTACCTCAAGCCTTGTAATGAGCAGACAACGCTTCAGATTAGCCATGCTGACAGGCCATGAAAACGGGCAGGGCAGTGATATACGCTCAGGCATGCCCTTTACACAGCTGTTTGTAAAAGTTGCAATACCGCTTTCCATTTTGCCCATGGGCGGCAACGGTATCGGCACAAAATTGCATTTGTAATTATATGCTAACGCATAGCTGCCGTCGAAGGTCGCGGATATTGCTTCCAGCTCATTTATATAGCTTGTGCGTGCGGAGCTTATGTCGACCTCCTGCAAAAGCCATGCATCCGCAGAGTGTGACGAGATAAATGACCTTATAGCCTCAAGATTATCCTTGACAGCATCCTCGGTCGGGTTGACATTGCTTCCTCCGTCCATAAAAAAGTCAGTTGAAGCATCAAGTCCCGCATAGCCTATGTTCCAGCTGAAGATCGTCATCTGTCCACCTGCCGAAACGGCATTTTTGTTGTTTATACTGATGTGTTCAGCCGCTTGTCGAGCCTCGGGACGGTACTCTGTAACGCTAAGATAAGCTATAAATCCTCCGAAAGCAATCAGGACCACAGCCACGACCGTCAAAAGGACCTTCAGCCACAAATGTACTTTCATATTCAAGCCTCCGTTTTTGATCATGGGTCAATTATATCATAATGTCGTGTTTTTTGCAATATATTGAGATAATATTACAGTATAATGCCGCAGATCGCTTTCCTTTGGGCAACAGAAATTGAATATATTCAGTCGATAACTGCGTTGTATGTGCAGCTCGGGAAGAATATGATCTGCTTTATTTTTATGTCGTTTTACTGCTGCTTGACAAATCTTTGTTTAATGTGGTAAAATATACGCAGACAAAGCCGTCGTTTCAAACAACAGAAAAAATACACAGATTATTACAATGAAAGGGAATCATATGGAGATCAAAGAAGCAATTTTACAACTTGATATTTTACAGCAAAAAATGTTTGCATACAAAACTGCCTCATCGGCTTTATACCTTGACGGTGTGACAGTGGCACCAAAGGAGACATCAAAGGGCAGGGGCGTTGCACTCGGGATCCTTGCAGGAGAGCTGCATAAGCTTTTTGCATCAAAGGAAACGGGAGAACTGCTCACGTACCTTGAACAAAATATGGATAAGCTCAATTCACGCCGTGCAAGACAGACGGTTTTGCTCCGCAGAAATTACGACCAGCTTTCAAAGATACCGACGGATGAATATATGGAATATGCATCCCTTACAAATGAGGCAAGTGATGTATGGCACAAGGCAAAGGAAGAAGACAATTTTGAATTGTTCAGACCTGTTCTTGAAAAGCTTGTTGCCTTCAATATAAAATTTGCCGGATATTACGACAGCTCAAAAAAACCGTACGATGCATTGCTCAATGAATACGAGCGCGGTGTTGATACCGAATATCTTGACAGCTTTTTTGCATCGGTAAAGGAAAAGCTCATACCCATTGTTAAGGCAATATCACAGAAGAAACAGATCGATGATGACTTTTTGCATAAGCACTATCCCATTGAGGTGCAACGTAAGTTTTCCGATTATCTCATGGAGGTTATGGGC
>CAYOGO010000031.1:0-8928 GCA_964403405.1 uncultured Lachnospiraceae bacterium
CAATTACGAGCTCTTGCACTGCCTTCACCCCAATATTCCTTCATGTAATTGCCGTTTACCATTATTTTGTTTGTAGGACTTTCGTCAAAGCGTGAGAAATATCTGCCGAGCATGCAGAAATCAGCGCCCATTGCAAGAGCGAGCGTGATGTGGTAGTCATGCACGATACCGCCATCGGAGCATATCGGAACATAAATACCTGTTTCTTCAAAGTATTCATCTCTTGCCTTAGCAACCTCAATAACAGCAGTTGCCTGTCCGCGACCTATACCCTTTGTTTCTCTTGTTATGCAGATAGAGCCGCCGCCTATACCTATCTTTATAAAGTCGGCACCTGCATCGGCAAGGAATCTGAAGCCGTCTCTGTCAACAACGTTGCCGGCACCTATTTTTACGGAATCACCGTACTTTTCTCTTACGAATGCAATGGTCCTTCTTTGCCATTCCGTATATCCTTCACTTGAATCGATACAAAGCACATCTGCACCTGCTTCAACAAGAGCAGGTATTCTTTCGGCATAGTCCCTTGTATTTACACCTGCACCCACAACATATCTCTTGTCGTGGTCGAGGAGCTCAAGCGGATTTTCCTTGTGCTGATCGTAGTCCTTTCTGAATACGAACGAAACAAGTCTGCCGTCCTTGTCAACTATCGGGAGAGAGTTGAGCTTATGATCCCAAATTATATTATTAGCTTCCTTGAGTGAAGTACCCTCCGGAGCTGTGTAGAGCTTTTCGAGAGGTGTCATGAATGTTTCGACCTTTTCGTTAAGCGACATACGGCTAATCCTGTAATCTCTGCCCGTAACAATACCTACAAGCTTGCCATTAGGTGTGCCGTCCTCTGTAACGGCGATGGTTGAATGCTTACGTTCTTCCTTAAGAGCAAGAACATCTGCAAGCGTTTGATCCGGTCTTATGTTTGAGTCGGAGGTAACAAAGCCTGCTTTATAGTTTTTAACCTTGCGTACCATTGCTGCTTGATCTTCTATTGACTGTGAGCCGTATATAAAAGAAATACCGCCCTCCTTAGCCAACGCAATAGCCATTGTATCGTTTGATACGGACTGCATTATAGCGGATACCAACGGTATGTTCATGGAAAGCGACGGCTCCTCACCCTTCTTGAATCTTACAAGAGGTGTTTTGAGAGAAACGTTGCTTGGAATGCAATTAGCGTCGGAATATCCGGGAATGAGCAGATATTCACTGAATGTACGAGATGGTTCGTTGTAATAAATAGCCATATTTTTCCCCTTATGTATAAAAATTTATAGTAATTATCAGATGTTCCGTCTATTTTACCATACAAAGCGGATTATGTCAAGCCCTTTGAGTCAAGCCTTATAATTCCGTGCATGAGTCCTTCCTCTGAAGTGGTTATATTTTTTGATTTTGAAACAGAGATTATATGTGATAGTATTATCAGTCCAAAAGGTAATATATCGGCTCTTTTCGGGTCAAAAAAACAGAGATTTTCACGCTCCGAGTGAGACATTGCCAATATTTGATCTTTTGATTTTGCTATGTATTCCGAAGGTATGACTGTCATATGTAATTCTGATTCGTCATATTCTGTAAGCTTTTTGTATATCATCGCAAGCGTTGATGCTGTGCCGCCTATGAGCACGAAACCTTTGCTTTGGGGGACAGTCAATGTTTTTTCAACAAAGCATTGTGCGGCACAGTAGTCATTGCCGAATAATTCTGCACATCTCACACATCCGCAATTAAAGCTTTTGCCGATTATTTCACCCGATGGTGCATTCTGTATTATTTCGGTGCTTCCGCCGCCGATATCAACGAGTATGCTGTTATCGCTGCGATCACCCATGGCACCCTTAAAGCCAAGCAGGGCTTCCTCCTTGCCCGAAAGGATACGAAGCTCAATATCTGACGTATTTTTCAACATTTTTGCAAATGCATCCTTATTGGCTGCATCGCGTACGGCACTTGTTGCAACACATATGAGCCTGTCAGCAAAATTTTCCATTGCATGTGCAACAAAGCCTGCAACAGCATTTGCCGAAGCAAGCATACGATCCTCACACAACATATTTTTGTTGTCATACAAGCCCTTGCCGAGCCTTGTGTTTTCTCTGCTTCTGTGCAGCGAGATAATATTACCGTCCACACAGTCAGCGAGCATATAGCGTATTGAATTTGTACCTATGTCAATTATACCGTATCTCATCATTCATCTGCTTCCTGTGAGGGTGTATTTTCGGGAGAGGGTGTGACCTGTGGTGAGAGGGAATAGCTGTCGTCATTTTTTATATACACCTTTTCGTTGTCAAAAACCCAACCGTATTTTTCCCTTGCCATGCGGATGATAAAATTTCTGCTGTTGACATTGTCTATCAGAACAAGATATTCGTTTATAATGTATTCTATTTTTTCCTGCTTTAATTCAAGATCGAGCTTTTCCTGCTCAAGCCTGCGTATCGTATGCTCCTGACGCATATACACAAAGCTCATTCCGATCAAAATAAATACAAATATCCCCAATAACAGGCGGTTTACCATTTGACGTGACATGTTGACATACTCCCCTTTGCTGCAACCGGAGCGGATGCTCTTAATTGCTGCAGATCGCCGATGCGATGATAAGATCTACTATACATACTCAATTATAACAGAAAATTCGTAAAATTACAATACGTAAATCTGAATTTTTGGGTAAATGCTCAAAATGTTACAATGGTCTGTAAAATTTTTCGGCTTCGGCACATTGCATACCGATGTATGCAAGAAATTCTTTTATGTCTGGGCTTTGCGACAGCAGCATTGCGACCTCTTTGACTGCTTTTCTGAAGCTGAGATCCAGCCTTCCGGAAAGTGCCTGCCTGTAAAGCGGACAAACGGGAATGCTCCTCGGATCCGCAATAACACGCACGGTGTCGTTATCGTTCACTATTGCAAGAGGAAATATGCGGCAGGAGAGAGGTCGAATGTCCCTTGAGCATGTGCCGTTACATGTCAGTAATGTATATTTCTCTGTACTGATAAGCCTGAAGTCATCCTTATCCTGATATAATGCCTCTTCACCGGGGAAAAGCAGCATCCCGGTACTGCTGTCACCATTACAGCATGCAGCATTGCAGAGCCGTCCGCAGTCGGACCTCAGTGGTGTGAGGGTATCAAGTGCTTTGTATGCGTTAAGTATCAATTCGGTATCTGTCATTTTATCACCTCCGCGTATCAAGACAAGTATACCATATCGGGAGGTAAATTGCAAGAAAAAGTTTCACTGAAATAAAATGAAAATTTCACTGCTTTTTCATATAAAAAGGCAAATTGTTAATAAATAATTCACGTTTGGGGGATATAATATATACATGAAAGTATGAAAAAGGGGATACAATAAAATGAGAAACAAATTTTATAAAATGATAGCGTTGGTTCTTGCCTTGGCTATGTGCTTAAGTATTGCTTCGGGCTGTACGTCGGGTGAATCTGCATACGAGATTGCCGTAAAGTACGGCTTTGTCGGTACGGAAGAGGAATGGCTTGAGTCATTAAAGAACAGTGGTATAGTTGATAACGATCGTCCTACACAGTCAATAGGCGATATAACGATAAATGCCGATGGTGACAGAGAGACTGAGTATGCCGCAAACAAGGGTCTGCTCAGCACGGTGAGCGTATATACGACATTCAAAAGGACTGTGTCAACGGGTGGATTTTTCGGCAGACCGGGTACAACACGTGAGGAAGAATATTATTCCGCAGGTTCCGGTGTAATTTATAAATTGGACAAGGAAAACGGCAATGCATATATAATAACAAATTATCACGTTGTATACAGTGCGGACAGTAACACAAGCAATCATGTAAGCGACAATATTGTAATTTTCCTTTACGGCATGGACCTGACAAGGTACAGCATACCTGCAAAGTATATAGGCGGCTCGATGACATATGATATTGCGGTGCTCTATGTTGAAAACAGCGAGCTTATAAAGCTTGCATCCGTGGCGGAGATAAGTGTTGCGGATTCCGATAAAATAAACGCCGGTCAGGCGGCTATTGCAATAGGTAACCCTGAGGCATCGGGTATATCCGTTACAAAGGGTATTGTAAGCGTAGACTCAGAGCAGATAGAAATGACGGCACTTGACAATTCCGGTACATTTACGATAAGAGTTATAAGAATAGATACTGCGGTAAACAGCGGTAACAGCGGAGGCGGACTTTTTAACAGCAAAGGCGAGCTCATAGGCATAGTAAATGCAAAAATGGCGGATACATCAGTAGAAAGCATAGGATATGCAATACCGTCCAACGTTGCAAAGGCAATAGCGGATAATATAATATATTACTGTGACGGCACCGATGTTGAAAATGTGCTCAGACCAATACTCGGTATAACCATAAGCGTATATGACAGATGGGCTGTATTTAACAGCGAGACCGCTATGTTTGAAAAGATGGAAACGATAAGAGTTGAATCCGTTGAGGCGGGAAGCTTGTCCGCAGGATATTTCCAAACGGGGGACATAATCAAGTCACTCACGCTTAATGGCGTGACAAAGAATGTGACACGTCAGCACATCGTAATAGATATGATGCTCGGAGCAAGAGCAGGCGATGTTGCAGCATTTGTAATAGAGAGAAAAGGTGAGCAGGTAACTCTTGAGATCACTGTAACAGAGGAATGTCTCACGGCATATTGATAACATTTTTTGTGACAAACACAAATACAAATACTCCTAAAAGCAAAGCAGTCCGGACTTTAAGGTTCGGACTGCTTTGCTTTTATTAGCTTAATTTTATGTTTGTGCTGTCTTCTATCTGAATGGGCTCTTTAAGCGTTGTACAGATGTTATTCTTCATGTACAAGCCTTCAACATTGCGTGCATATATTGCGTTTTTGCAATTCGGCGCATAGATAACATTGTTTTCAACTACCACATTGTGTATTGACTGCCCCTTTGGAGCGCCACAATCAGCCTTGATGTAAATTCCGGCGGTCTTGTCGGATGAGTGAGATGTGTCTATAATCACGTTGTTGCGAATGATCACATTTGACGGACAAACACCCTCAAACCAATAGGACTCAGCGGCAACTGCAATGGCTGTACCGCGAATATCGCGCAATATATTGTTTTCGATGAGAGCTTTTCTTGATTTTATGAGAATGCTTCTTGCAAAATGCTCTGCAGCAGAGCATCCCAGAACCTCAACCTCGGGAAGCCTTGTTATATCTGCAAGCATCAGTCCCGTTGTATCCTCGGGGAGATCATGGTCAAATGTCACCCTGCACATCCACTCATCGGGCATTGTCTCAACGGCAACCACCTTTAATGTATCAAGGACCTCAAGTGTGCTATGGCTAGTCAATTCCATCAGGTCACCTACATCAGGGTAATCAAGGCTCTGTGAGTGCGTGCCATCGGGCGTTTTTTCCTGCAAATAGCATATATTCGGTGCATCACGCTTTACAACGGCATGGAAATATCCGTGGACATTTACAAAATCATCGCCCTGGGCATAAAAATTGCAATTCTGCATGCGGAGCAGACCCTTTATTGATGTAAAATGTGTACCGTCCGTGTTTGTTGACATATGATGTCCCTGTGACGGAGTTACATTCAGCCTTGTTGCAATTATATTTTCGCTTCTGTTGCCCACAACGCCCATACCCGGTTGGCTGTGGATTGTAACATCTGTCAAATATGTGTCCTTTGAATATTCGATCAGAATTGCAGGACGGGAATGAAATGTATGCACGACATAATACTCAGTACCGTTCTTCAGAGCGTCTGTTTTTGTAACACGGGCGCGTATGTGATGTGAATCGACAAACTCTGCTTCTTCAACATATGCTTCTACACGTCTGCGCTCATATTTATCGTAAAAATGGTTACGAAGATGCATTGGTGAATTAGGAGTGAGGGGACACTCATCATCAAATCTGAGTATACATGAGTCAAGCTCACCTTCCGCAGCTCTTTCAAGCTCCGTTACAATAGCTCTGCTGTAAGGCTTTCTCTTGTGGTCTATTGCAAAGCCGCAGACCTCTACATTCTCACAGTTTGTGATGGATACAGGCTCCATAAATCCGTCAACGAGGAACAAGGAGCCGTACGCCTCAAGACGGCAATTCTTCAAGCCATCAAGATGTATGCCTCTTGTATACTCATACTTCGGGTTGAACATTATTCTTTGCGGATTACCGCCAAATTCTCCGTTCATTACCTTCTGTTGCTGATCTCGTGCAAGTTCGCTTGTTAAAACATATGTTCTAGGAGGAACAACGAGCGTGGTGTCGGGATGCTCCTTTAAATATGCAGTTGCATTTGCAAAGAGCTCAATGTCATCTTTTCCGCTGAATGCCGAAAGATCTATTCTATATTTGGTGTCGAACATAAATTTCTCCTTGAAATTATATTTTTTCTATCAATATTTCACGAATCTTGTCAATCGTGGATTGGGGAATGCCTACAAGCCTTACCAAAAAGTCAGTACACAGCTCTTGCCATGTCTGACCGATACACAGCTCCTCAAGTGCCGCAAGACCTGCAACCGCACCCGGCTCGGATCTGAATCTTATACCGCCTCTTGACATTGATGTTATCTCGTAATCATCCCTCATATCCTTGTAGTATACGCCGAGGATCGACTCAACAAGGAATGCGATGGAGCCTGTTCTGTCGGCACCTGCCGCACAGTGGAAAAGCATCGGGTAGTTTGATTCATCTGCAAGCAGTGTGAACAATTCCTTTATTGACGGCTTGGCAGGGTCCGAAAAGCAACCGCCGTATGCGTGTATGGGGTATTTTCTTAGTGTTATGCCGTGTTGCTCAAGCACGCTGTGGTCATAATCATGAGCATGCTCAAATCTCAGCTCCAGCTCATTTTTTATGCCCAATGCATGAAGCGTTTTTACACCTTCATCCGTTATATCTGCAACCCGTGCACTTCTGTACAGCATTTTTTGGCGAACTCTGCCACCAGGAACACTATAACCTCCGATGTCACGTACATTTGTCACGCCATCTACCTTTATAAATCTCGGTGTGAGAAGTGCCGTTTCAAAGGAGTGGATATCGGACACTTCGTCGTTTTTCTGCACGGTCCAATAGTATTTTTTACCTATGCAAAGATTATACATGTCAACGTGTAGCTCATTTGTATATTGAATTATCGGGTCACTGAGATCTCTATTTTCTGAAAGAGTGATCCTGTAAAGCGCAAAGCCGTTGTTGTCATCATCATCCCATGACATTTTTACGGGAGCAGGTATGGAATAGTCAAGATCCTGCTTTTCTCTTTCGTCAACTATAGGCACGTCCTCAAATTGTGTTGCAACAAATCTTTTATGACGTATCTCAAAGAATATGTTCTGTTCAGTTGTTCTCAATGAAACAGTCTCATTATTTTGCGGTGTCTGTATTTTTATCATGTATTGACCTTTCGTTATGTGTTCACATTGTTTTATTATTCTATCAAAATGTCACGGACCTTATTTATTGTGGAGGCAGGCACGCCAACAAGTCTTGTCAGGTAGTCCATGCAAATATCATGCCAGGTCTGGCCTGTACAGAGCTCTTCAAGAGCCGCAAGTCCATCTATCACGCCCTGATCTGTTCTGAGCCTTGTACCTGATGCGGATATGGATGTCAGCTCGTAATCATCCCTCATATCCTTATAGTACACGCCGAGCAATGCCTCAACGAGAAATGCCATTGTGCCGGTCCTGTCTGCACCTGCTGCACAGTGAAAATATATGGGATAATTTGACTCATCGGCAAGTAATTCAAAAAATTTCCTTATGTACGGCTTAGGTGGCTCCGAAAAACAGCCGCCGCATGCGTATATTGGGTATTTTCTGAGTATGATGCCGTGCTTTTCAAGCACACTGTGATCGTCGGGTCCAGCATGCTCAAACCTGAGCTCAACCTCGTTTTTAATGCCCAAGCTAAGCAGTACTTTTACACCCTCGTCGGTTATTCCCAAAACGCTTGCGCCGCGGTACAGCATTTTTTGACGTATTCTGCCGCCGGGGACACGGTAGCCACCAAGATCACGCACATTTGTTACGCCATCTATTTTTATCGATCTTGGTGTGAGCAATGCTGTTTCAAATGAGTATATTTCAGAAGCTACATCATTTTTTTGTACTGTCCAATAATACCTCGTACCTATGCAGAGATTATAAATGTCAATATTGCATGCATTTGTATACTTGATCATTGGGTCATGCATGTCGATGCTTTCGGATATTGTTATCCTGTAAAGTTCCAAGCTGGTTTCGCTGTCATCGCTCCATGTAAGCTTTACGGGTGCCGGAACGGAAAAATCCTCGTGTGTTGCCTCCTTTTCGACTATTATCGGAATCTCGTCGGGCTGTCCGGCAACAAATCTTATGTGTCTTTGTTCAAAAAACTTTTGTTGCCCCTCGGACCTCAGTGAGACTGTTGCCTTGTTTTCGGGTGATTGTAATTTTATCATCTGAGCATCTCTTCGTTACCAAATGATGTTGTCATTTTCGTCACGCATACGGTACAGACCGTATGTTGATTCTTCCTCACAGTAGGGACCGTCATAATAGTAGAATTTTGAATCAAGATCAAGACCGAATGAATGCCATTTTGCAATAGTCTCCTCGGTAAACTTCTGCTGATTGTCACATATGTCCCTGCCTATCTCGTCATTACGAAGATCCTCGGGGAAGCCTCCCAAGCGATAGTCACGGCTGCCGATGTATACATTGTTTTTTACGATCGTGCCGTTTGTCTCGCCGCGTGCACGGAACGGTCTTCCGCAGAACATCTCAAATGAGGCGTGCATAAGTATATTGTCCTCAAAGACACTGTTTTCGTATATTTGACCGGGGAATCTGCCAAGGTAGACAAGACTGCCGTTTTTCTTTGGCCTTTGGTGACCGAAATGGTATCCGCCGTAAGCCAAATAATTGCGTCT